>JAFNGM010000252.1:8446-14347 GCA_017885225.1 Syntrophaceae bacterium
CGTCTGTTCTTTGGTGCTTTCATATCACCCAATTCTCCTCAGGACGATGCAGGAGTTGCAGCCGCCGAAGCCAAATGCGTTTTTTAATACATGCTCCTGAACAATTTTTCGCGCTCCCTCCGGCACACAGTCAATGGCGATTTCCGGATCGGGCGTATAATTGATCGTGGGGAGAACCGTATCCTGAAGCATTCCTTCCATCGCAAGAATAATCTCAATGGCAGAGGAGGCCCCCATGGCATGGCCCGTCTGGGACTTGTTGGCCGAAACCGGCGGTATGCTGTTGCCGAAGATTTCCTTCAACGCATCCCCTTCAATTTTATCACCGATTTTTGTTGACGTTCCATGGGCATTCACGGCATCAATGTCTGCCGTCTCAAGGGCCGCGTCACTGATACTCTCCGCGATGCATCTTTTCACTGTCTCCAGATTCGGGGCGACGAAGTGATGGGCATCCGACGTCATGGACCATCCCGCCATTTCTATTTTGGGGGAGAGACCATGTGTCTTTGCGAAGTCCTTATTCGCCATGATAATACAGCCTGCGCCTTCCGATACTACGAAACCCCGTCTGTTGATCGAAAAGGGACGGCTTGCCTTTTCAGGAGGCTCTTCCGGGTGTCCTTCCTTAGGCCTGTATGCACCGTTCATGGTAAAAAACCCGCCAAGAATGGATTCGACCAGGGGGAAATCCACGGCGCCGCAAATAACCGCATCTGCCATTCCCTGTTCTATGAACAGGGCCCCTATGATCATGGATGTTGAACCCGTTGCACAGGCCGTAATGGTCGATGTGATGGGACCAGTGGCCCCCGTCATGATGGAAATCTTCCCTCCAACCATATTAATGCAGGAGTTCGCATTTGTAAACGGATGGGGGAGCTTCCCTCCTGAAATCCACATTCTGTCTGCGCGGATTACGGCGTCGAGCCCGCCGATGGCAGAACTAAAGGTGATGGCTACTCTATGCGCGATGTCATCCGTAATTTCGATGCCGATCTTTTTGAGCGCCCGGTGAACGACGAGCATGGCATGGCTGAAAACCGGCGATGTCCATAAAGCCATGTCGCGGGATTTCAGGAAAGGATATGCGCTGGTATCAATGTTCGCCACCTGGCCCGCTATTTTTACGGGAAAGCCTTCCCGAAGGGGAAAGCGGTTCAGGAGACCAATGCCGCTTGCGCCGCGTACTGCACGATCCCACTGGGTTTTCATATCGATACCCAGGGGTGATACCGCATCATACCCCAATATTACCGGTCGAGTTCTTTTCATCCTGGTCTGTCTTGATCTTGGGCGTAAGGGATGTCCAGGGCGTTACCACGGTATGAACCGGTAGAGCTTGGCGAACATTTCATACACTTCAATCCAGTTCTGGAGATCCTTCGTTGATTGCAGATGTTCTCTTTTATTCACCATAACCCAGCTCATATGTGCAGCGCCGTCTTTGCAGGTCGAACAGTCCCTTGTTGCAGAGGTGCAGCATCGGTGCATAGTTTCAAGATCCGAAGCCCATCGTATAAAACGGATAAGACTTTTCGGTTGCGGGTTCCTGTCGTCCAGAGGTTCAGTCACAGACGGGCACTCCGCCCATCCGAATGTACGGTTCATCATCTTCCCTGTGGTAATAATCTCATGATAATACTTGCAGGAAATTACAGTCTTCGGGTATCTGTCGAGCATAGCGTCCATTTCAGCCCGGACATCTTTTAGTTTCTCCTGCGCCCAGAAAAAGCCGTCCATATTTTCGTCGTTCGTGAGCAACTGCAAATGAACCTTCAGCCCGACATCGGCGATTTTCTTGATTACATGTTCTATCCGCCCCACCTGCTTCGGCGTAATCGTATAGAGGTAATAGGTGTACGGATCCCCTTCATAATGTCTGCTGGATACGGCGAACGTATCTTTCCCCCGCAGTATTTTTTCATCTTCCTCATCTCCCCATAGAGAGATACCGATCATCATGTCCGGGAAACGGTCTCTGGGGATCTTGATAAGTCCGTTGGTTGCGCAATATGACGGCAGTTGTGTATAGAAAGCCTCTACCCTGTCNNTCCTTTTCCTTGCGGACAAACCGGTACCAATTTTCAACATCGATTTCTTCCGCAGCGGCCTGATGTTCGTCGGAGGAAAAGAAAAAACATCCCTTGCAGCGCAGATTGCATTGATTGGTTATATCATAAATGGAACTGCGGATATTCAGAGACGATATCTTCCGGTAACGCTCATGCCATGCGTTATCCAGTAAGGAACTTACGGTTTTCATTGATTCTCACTATATCTGTTAAAGAAAAAACGGCGATAAACTTTCTCTTCCTCTTCTTTATTGGGGCGGCGTGATCATTGTACGGCATAGATGATCATCTTTTTCATAGCCCTTTACCCATACGGCGAGGTATGTATCCACATAGTCAAGCCAGGATTTGAACGTATCCGGGTCAGTCACATGCCGGTAAAGCCGCGCGGTAACGACTGCGCTGCCGGAGGCATAATGCCTGCACTCATCGCAATCCGTATCGGGAACACAGCATGCCACATCACGATCCCATGACAGATCCGCCCGATATTGCCGGAAAGACCTTCCCAGACCTATATCCGTTGAGGGATTCCTCCTCGGATACGGACATCCGTACAGCGTATGGAGGCCGTACTGATGGGTGTGTGCAACGACATTGTAGGGGGAAAAAAGTACGTGGTCGGGATAACTGGCGAGGAGATCCAGCATGACATCACGAGTGCGATCAAGGGAATCACGGGTATGCCTGAGCGAACCGGCATAGCCTACGGGAGAGGAAAACACATTGAAGGTTATTTTGCACTCATGTGTGACAATACTATCCATAACTTCGTAAATTTCTTCTATATTGTCCCGTGTAAAGGTGTAGACGAACACGGCCCGGTCGTCACCCCGATAATTGTCAATCTGTTTTAACAGCAAATTTTTTGCCCTTCTCACGCGCAGGCTTGTTTCGTCATTTCCCCAGACGGAAATATGAATTTTATAGCCGACCGTTTCGGGAATGCGTTTAAAGCCATTCGATGCAATACACCCCAGGGGCATTTCCCGATAACAGACCTCAAGAAGCTCCGGAACCATTGATGGTTCAGCGCCGGCTAACACGACATACGTGATGCCCCGTGCCTTTTCTTCCTGCATAAGCGTCCGCCATGCCTCTGGATTTTCGTTTCCCCGGGCGAACTGTTTCTCCCCTTCGTAGTAATAGCACCCATCACAGCGGATGTTGCAGAGGTTGGTCATATCATAGGTCGATTCACGAAGGAAAAAATACTTTCTCACCTTCTCCCAGCGCAGGCGAACCTCATGATCGGCAAGCAACTCGGAAAATTTCCATTTTCTGGGCTCTTTATCGCTTTGAGGGATCATTATGACGTTCGTGGTATCCATGAATTTTTCATGAATGCTTACAGTAAGTTATGCAGCCATTTTGTTTTCTATATATTCGGCGATCATGCGAACATTTCTGAGTTTGGGATAATCATCTTCGTCGATGGTGATGCCATATTCGTCCTGAAGCACGAGAACAACCGTGGCCAGGTCCATACTGTCGACGCCAAGTTCATCCACCAGATCAAGATTCGGATCAAATGTTTCCGCGGTAATATCCTCTAGTTTTAATTCGGAAATAATGATTTCCGCAATGCGAATTATCAGCGCCTTGTTATCCGTACTCACGGGCATTAAAAATCCTCCCCCCATATAGAATATAAGACGTTTGTAATCAGTTCATTGTTGTCATTATTACGAAACAACCAAACATGACGGATTCGTAAAAAGTCAAAATACGTGTACTTTTGTCATTCCCGTGGAAACGGGAATCCAGTATTTTCAATTGGTTATCTATTCGTGGATTCCCGCCTACGAGACGGTGTTGTAATCTTAGAAATCATCATCAAACTCGTCATACCGGCGCAGGCCGGTATCCAGAGCTTGCTGATAATACTGGATTCCGTATCGCGCTGCGCTTGTACGGAATGACAAAAAAGTAATTATGACACAGTCTCTACGCGCGAATGACAGACTTCTTGCGAGTTCGTCAAACATGCCTACGGCAACCACTCAAGGGTAACTATACCCGTACAGGCCGTTTTTTCGCTTATTGTCACCTTGAAATGATAGGATGTGTCATCCCCTTGGGGTGATAGATACGTTGATATGGTCAACATGTCGTCCGGCCTTACCGGNNGATTCATGGTGTTTGATAACATCCGTCACCATGGACAGGATGGCAATGCCGGGCAGGATCGGTTCGTTCGGAAAGTGACCAGAAAACCAGGGCGATCCAATTCCTGCACGCGCTTCCGCCAGAGCCGCAACGCCTGACGTATCCCTTTTATACGATATGCTGTGCCATGTTTCATCCATGATCATTCGCGGTATATTTAAGTTTTTTCATCTATCACCGATCCATGAGTATGTCAAAAATATTTTTCTTAGGTTCTTTCCCCATCCCTAATCCGGAGCATAACCGGTTTCCCAATAAGTTCTGTGAGGGGAACAACCTGTAAGCCCATGCGCTTCAGTCCGGCCAGTATCAACTCAACTTCCCGCAGAAAATCCTCCGTCGTTATGTCCCTTCCTGGCCGGATGTCATGAAGAAGAATGATATCATCCGGTTTTACTTTGTTCAGAATACGCCCGGATAATCCCCGGACATTCCTGTTTCCGGCGTCGAAGGCCCGGCAGGTAAAGGTCACGCAGTAAAGACCGAACTGTTTCAGGACATTATCCAGTCTCGGGTTTGTGATACCGACAGGGGGCCGGAAGGCGGCCGGGGATATGTGGAAACGNNGGAACAACGTCTTTGTGCTGCGCAGCATTAAAAAGGGATCATGGTGGTATGAATGATTGCCGATATCATGACCATGCGCGAGGATTTCCGAAATGAGATCGCCGTAGAGGACAGCCCTTTCACCCGTGACAAAGAAAGTGGCATGTGTGTTGCTGCCATACAGCAATTTCAGGAGCGGCCTTGTCGTTTCCGGATCAGGTCCGTCATCAAATGTCAATGATACGAAGTTTTTGCCTGTACGCCCTCGACTGACGACACGCAAAAAGAAACCACTCGTGGGGAAAAAGGGGGCCACCACACAGAGAATAATAAAAACTGCAAGAGGAATGATGAAAACCAGGGCGGCATGAAAGAGCAATAATAGAGCCGCAATTATGAGGGAGATAATGCCGGCTATCACCGCTGGAGATACATATTCTGTCCTTTTTCGATTATGCGTCATCGGGAAATCTTCGCTCATCTTTCATCGAGGGGGGAGGGATGTAATGGGTCAACGTTCTCATTGGATCAGTCGCTCCCANNGAAGTCCGGAACCGAGAACCCAGTTGGTGCGGCTGCCGATATGATTTTTCACCAGATCAATCGCCGTCCTTCGAGATAATGAGGGAGACCAGTAAAACACGGGCTCCAGGAGGTCACGGTCCGGTTCGATCTGTCCTTCCTTGAGCGCAAGGCTGTACAAGGCTGTGTGAGGATAAATTCTTATTCCATTGAAGATGAAAAAAACAGTTTTCACCAGTTTGTCGGCGTTTGCCAGAGTCTTCCTTAACGTCTCCTCATTTTCCCCCGGTCCGCCTGTCATAAGATAATGTGCGACATGCAGACCTGCAGCGAGGGCTTCTCTGTGGGAGAAATACACATCGTCAACGTGAAAAGGTTTTCTGTATGAGGCAAGGACTGTATCCGAGAGAGATTCCGTACCGAATTCCACATGCATCAATCCCGCGTCGGCAAGAATGTGATAATAATCCGGCGGGGGAGCCGTAGGGGTGAAAAACCCTCCCCAGGGAATGGAAACGCCTGCTTTCCTGAACGCGGCCGCAACTTCCAGACTGTGTTCATAGCTGCCGTTGAATGTCGAATCCGTCAT
>JAFNGM010000253.1:0-634 GCA_017885225.1 Syntrophaceae bacterium
CTGCATACGCACACCACCTTATCCGACGGCACAATGACGCCGCAGGAAGTGGCTGATGTCTATGCCGGCCTTGGTTATGATTTTCTGGCATTTACCGATCACGATCACCTGCTGAAACCGGCTGATCTAAAAATGATTCGTCAGGTTAAATCCGAAATGATCCTTTTTTACGGGATCGAACTGACAGTCCACTGCAGCAAGGGTTATATCCATATCAACCGAATTGACGGTGACGGAGATCTCCTCCATATATTCAATCATCCGGCAGACTACAACCTGACGCTGAGAAAAACCATTGACTGCATAGAGGAAGTCGGCGGCCGCTATGCCCTGGATGCAGTTGAGGTTACACACCATGGCTTTTATACGCCGCAATACGATATCGATGCGATCCCCTATCCCAAAGTAGCGGCTGACGATTCTCACAACCGCCTGGCTTGCGGGCGGGGCTGGATTGAACTTGACTGCGAGCGAAGCAGGGACGCCATTATATCCGCTATTCGAAGGGGCGCCTTCCGAAACTGCTACGCGGGCGATGCCCATAAAAAAGCACGCGCTAATTTAAAACGGATACAATTGGCGTAGCTTTTAATATGAGCATTTGTGCAATGGCCTTATCAGGGCACAAAAATAT
>JAFNGM010000253.1:750-12636 GCA_017885225.1 Syntrophaceae bacterium
TACTGCGGAGAGCTTCAATTAAGTTCATCGAT
Source organism: Syntrophaceae bacterium (assembly GCA_017885225.1). Lineage (GTDB taxonomy): Bacteria > Desulfobacterota > Syntrophia > Syntrophales > UBA2185 > UBA2185. The sequence continues at coordinate 783 of JAFNGM010000253.1, forward strand.
CATACGCCATTACGACATAGTCTCTGCGCGGGAGTGACAACTTACAAGCTATACGGAGAAATGCAAGGTTATCAGTTATTAAATAAGGAAGGGGAGGTTATATGACCGCAAAAAAAGTGGCAATCTGCGCGGTTGCCCAGCACAAGAACGAACCCGATCTCTGGTACAAGCGTTTCCAGGGGATGCTCCTGGATGTGCTTGAAGATTTGCGGGCACAGACGGGATTCGACTTCAACGAAGAGACCGGTGTCAATACCATCGTCAGTTGCTCCGATGATTTCTTTGACGCCCGGACGATTTCCAACAATGGCGTTACCGATGTTCTGGGAGCTCATTACCGCGCCGAAGAAAAAATGGCCCAGGAAGGTCTCAACGCCGTCGGCTATGCCATGTCGGTGATCCTCTCCGGTCATAGCGATCTCGTACTCGTCATGGGGCACTGCAAAGAATCTCAGGCAGAAAGCCGTAACATGATCACCAATATGGGTTTCGATCCCTTCTACGGACGTCCCATCGGACTGGACTATCTAAATTCTGCCGCGCTGCAGGCCAGGGCCTATATGACGAAATCAGGACTGACGGACAAACATCTGGCCGGCATTGTCGCGCGCGCCCGACAGTGGGCCGCAAAGAATCCCTTTGCCAATGCTCGTGAAGCCCTTGAGGAAGGAAAGGTACTTGCTTCTCCCATGATCTGCGATCCCCTCCGGCNNGCTCCATGTTTACCCTGTCTCGGACGGCGCCGTGGGAATGCTTTTGGCCTCGAAAGAGCGCGCAGGGGAATTTACCGACAAGCCCGTGTGGATCACAGGTTTTGCAAATTGCATGGACAGTTATTTTTTCGGCGACCGCGATCTGGTGAGCAATTTCTCCCTGAAAAAGGCGGCGGAGCGCGCCTATAAAAAAGCGGGGATTAATGACCCGAAAAAGGCGATCGATGTGGTCGAAGTCATGGACGCTTACGCATATCAACAACCGATGTGGATGGAAGGCCTGGGCTTCTGTGAAGAGGGACAGGGCGGCCGATTTATTGATGAAGGCGGTCCCGGAGAATATAGAGTCAACCTTTCAGGCGGTATGCTGGCGGGCAATCCGGTGATCATTTCCGGATTGTACCGTGCGGCGGAAGCCGTCCTTCAGCTACGTGGCGAGGCAGGGGACCATCAGGTTCCTGATGCGAAGAGCGCGGTGGCACAGTCCACAACCGGAGCGGCCGGACAATTCCACTCCGTTTTAATTCTTGAGGCATAAGGGAGGTCAGGCGATGAAAAAACATAAAAAGAATAGAAATGTCGCGATCATCGGAATTGGCCAGACCATCATGTCCTCTCACAAGGAAGACCAGAACCAGGTGGAAATGGTGCAGGAGGCCGTAATCAATGCGCTGCAGGATGCCAACCTCTCGATCAATGATATTGACTGTATCGTTCACGGCAACATGGAGCTTTTCGAAATGCAGTTCGCACCGAATCTCTGGCATTCACTGGGAACTGGTTCACGAGGCAAGGATGAATACCGGATCACCACCGGCGGCACGACCGGAATGACACTTGTCTGCGCAGCAGATAATCTTGTGGCCTCGGGTCTTTATGACACGGTACTTGCCATCGGGATGGAAAAACTGCAGGAGGGAAATACCACCGGCGGCATTACCAACATGGCCGATCCGCTATGGTTCAGAAATATTCAGACCGGCGCCTTGACCGGAACTGCCGCAACTGAAATGATCAATGAGTTTGGGGAAGAAAGGGCGAAGCGCGCCGCCATAAAATACCGTATCATGATGGACAAGCACGCAGTCCTGAATCCCCGCGCACACCGCCGCTTCGGTCTGGAATATGAGCAGGCTGAGGAACTGGCGGCCACATCCCCCCAGTTGGTTGGAGAACTCCGGCTCATTCACATGTGCTCCCAATCAGACGGTGCATGCGCCATGATCTTAACGTCTGAAGAAAAGACGAAAAAGAGAACGCATAAGCCGCCCGTCTGGATACGTGACCATATGCAGACCCACAGGGAAGAAACGATCCCCAATCTTTTCGGTCATGTAAAACCGGAGTTGACACACCATTACTGTGCCCGAAAGCTCTATGAACGCAACGGTATCACTGACCCTGTGGAATATTTTGATGTGTTCGAAATGTACGATCCCTCGGCCTGGTGGGCATTGGAGTGGCTGCGGGAATTCTTCCTGCTGAAGGGGGATGAACATATAAAGATGCTTGAACGGGGCGATTTTGATCTGGACGGAAAGATCCCCATCAATCCTTCCGGCGGCGTGATTGCCAGCAATCCCATAGGCGCGACGGCAATGCTGAGACCGGCGGAGGCCGCCCTGCAGATCCGTGGAGACGCGGGAGCGCATCAGATCAAGAAAGAGGTGAAACATGCACTGGCCTCCGGTTTCGGAGGCACGTACTGGACCACGCTGATGATTCTGGAAAAAGATCTTAACTGGCAGGAGGTTGACAATGACTGAATATTATGGGGCAACCGTTGCGGACATCTTCGATACCATGCCAAAACGCTTTAAGCCTGAAGAAGCCAAGGATGTGGATATTCTCATCGGATACGAAGCGACCGGCGAAGGGGGAGGCATGTGGACTGCCCACATCAAACACGGAACACTTACCGTAAGTAAAGTCGACGAACTCAAGGGATGCAAGACCACTATTCACGCGCATGCCGAAACGTTCTTGGGCGTGACACTGGGGAAAATCACGGCCATCGACGCATTGACTTCCCAGAAGCTGCGGGTCGGCGGGGATATCAGATTTCTTATGACGCTGCTGCCGAAGGTCTTCGTTCCTTTTACGGTCATTCCTAAGAAAAAAGTGCTCACCGCACGGAACATACTGGTGACTATGGAGTCGCTCTTTCGTCCGGAGAGGGCCGAAGGCGTCACCATGAATATCGGTTACGACCTGACTGGCCCGGACGGCGGTCAATGGAGCTTGCGGATCAAAGATGGAAAATGCAAAGTCCGCGAAGGATTCGCGGAGGAACTGACCGTAAAGCTCACCATGAATACGAGCGTCTATACCGGCATGATGACAGGGACGATTGACGGGGCGTCGGCCTTTACCTCCGGACAGGTCAAGATTGAAGGGGACATGATGGCCGCGGTAGCGACGGCCAGATATTTTCACAAATACACAGACCCTGACGCAAAGGAAGCGGAGGAACTGATTTGTCTCAGAGTCACCAACTCGATCGAACAGCGATTTGCCTCCGGTCCCGTCATGGGGAAGTGGTTTGCCGGACTCCGCGAGAAGAAATTCCTGGGGAACAAATGTCCGGAATGCGGCAGGACGCAAATTCCGCCCAGAGAAATATGCGCGATCTGCAGGGTACGCGTCAATGAATTCGTGGAACTCGGCCCCAAAGGTACTGTAACCAATTACGACATCGTCTATTTTGCCAGCCCTGATCCGCTCACCGGAGCGGTCCGGGATACCCCCTACGCCCCAATTTATATCGTACTGGACGGCTCCAGTGAACGGGAGGCCTTTGCATTTGAACTGAAGAAAGAAGATATCAGCCGGATCAATGTGGGTGCGAGAGTGCGGCCGGTCTGGACGGAAAATCCAGTAGGCAGCTTTAAGGACGTGCTCTACTTTGAACTGGACCAATAAGAGAGGAGACAGGCACATGAAAGAGGACAAACTGAACTGCTTTGTACTGGAAGGGAAGATGGCCCTTCCAAATCAATATTTTGCCGGACGGCTGGGATCCCGATTCATCATTGCCCTGCGGGACAAAAAGAAGATCACGGGCGTCCGCTGTAAGAAATGCAATAAAACCTTCATTCCACCCAGAGAATACTGTGAACAGTGCTGGACAAAAATATCAGAAAACTGGGTGGATCTGGGGCGTGAAGGGGAATTGATCAATTATACCATCATCCGTTACGGTGACAGGCACCTCCCCAGGAAGGCGCCCTATATCCTGGGACAAATACTGCTGAAGGGTGCGGACACGCCGTTGACGCATATCGTCGAAGGTGTCGACCCAAAGGATGTGCGTGTGGGCATGAAACTGAAAGCGGTATTCGCGGAAAAGCCTACGAACACGATCCTGGACCTGGATCATTTTGAACCGGTGTAGTGCATCCATAAAAATACAAAGGAGAAAACCATTATGGCAAAAGATTCGAATCCCGTAATTATTTGCGCGGCACTAACTGGCGCCGCGACGATGAAGAACAACAATCCGAGCACTCCCTACACAATTCAGGAATTTGCCGAGGAGTCTTACAAATGCAGGCAGGCGGGAGCAGCCATGATCCACGTCCATGCCCGGATGGACGACGGCCAGCCGACACATGAAATCGACCGGGTTCAGGCCATCTATGACGCGATCAAGGAGAAGAGCCCCGATGTGCTCGTATGCCTGAGCTCCGCCGTGGGAATCTTCAAGACGCCTGAAGAACGCCTGGCACAGATCATAGCCGTCAAGCCGGAGATGGCCTCCTATAACACCAACAGCATGAATTTCAGCATCATTGACCGCAATACCGGCATCATCTTCTTTGACTACCTCTTCGACAATACGTTCACCATGCTGCAGGATTTCGGTAAGGCCTTCGAGGAGAACAAAGTCAAGCCGGAGATCGAGTGCTATGACGTAAGCGGCATCGACAATACCATGATCATCTCCAAACAGGGGTTCTTCACCCAACCGATGAATTTCAACTTTGTCTGGGGCGTCGTCGGCGGACAGCGGTTCCGTCCGGAAATGATGATCGCCATGAAAAACGCCCTGCCGCCGGGCGCGAACTTCACCACCTGCGCCGTCGGCGTTGAGCAGTTCCCCGCCAACATGATGTCCTGCATTCTGGGCGGAAACATGCGCGTGGGGATGGAGGACAACACCCGGATGCCCAACGGAGACTTGGCCAAAGGCAGTTACGAACAGGTGGAGTGGTGTGTAAAAGTGGCTGCCGCATTGAACAGGGAGCCGGCGACACCTGCGGAAGCAAGGGAAATCATGGGGATCCGGAAAGAATCGTAAAGGAGAAAGTCATGGATTTTTCATTCAGCGATGAACAACGCATGTTTCGGGAAACCGTGTACCGGTTTGCAAGGGAGGAAATCGCCCCGCTCTGTGAAGAGGCGGATCTGAAAAGCGAATTCAGCTTCGATGTCTGGCGGAAACTCGGTGAAATGGGATTGCTGGGACTGCCTATTCCGGAGGAATATGGCGGCCAGGGAGCGGACATCGTGACCTGCTGTCTCGCAGGTGAAGCGGTAGGCCACGCCGGAGTGGACGGCGGGCATACTTTGGCCTGGGGCGCTCACACCTATCTGTGCGCCGCCAACATCATGCAGAACGGAACGGATGTGCAAAAAAAGAAATATCTCCCGAAGCTGGCCTCGGGTGAGTGGATTGGCTGCATGGGACTGACAGAACCGGGATGCGGATCGGACGCAGCAGCCCTGACGACGAGCGCCGTCAAGAAAGGAGACAAGTACATTCTGAACGGGTCAAAGACGTTCATCACCAACGCGCCTCTGGCACAGGTGTTTGTCATCTTCGCGACGCTGGATAAATCAAAAAAACATACGGGCATTACGACCTTCATCGTGGAAAAAGATTTTCCCGGCATTTCCACAGGCAAACCGATGCACAAGATGGGGTGCCGGACTTCCGCTACATCCGAAGTATTTTTCGAAGACTGTGAAGTTCCGGCGGAAAATTGCCTGGGCGGGGAAGGCCTCGGCTGGATGATCGCCCTGGGCGGGGTCGAGTGGGACCGCAGCACACTGCTTGCGCCTTTTGTCGGGGGCGGCATATTCATGCTGGAGAATTGCGCCCGCTATGCCAATCAACGCTGGGCCTTCAACCGGCCGATCCGTAACTTCCAGTCCATCCAAAATCGGATTGCCGACATGAAAGTCTATCTGGAGGCCTCCAAACTTGCCGTCTACCGCGTAGCCGCATCCAAGGATAGCGGCATGTTCCTGAATCCGCTCTATGCCGGTGTGAGCAAAATGTACATGGGCGACAAGGGATTTGAGATGTCCTCTGCTGCGGTCGATCTCTTCGGCGGCTATGGCTACATCCACGAATATCCCGTCGAGCGAGGGATGCGGGATGCAAAGCTGGGGCAGTTGGGCGGAGGAACGTCGGATATTATGCGTATGATCGTTGCCAGGATAATGATGATGTAAGGGGAGGAAAACTGATGAACTTTGAACTCAACAATACACAAAAGGATCTGCAGAATACTATGGCCGCCTTCTGCCATACGGAGATTCTGCCGGGCGCTGCCTCCCTGGACACAAGTCCGCAAGATCAGATTGCCGTCGTGCTAAAGACCAACATGAAAAAACTGGGGAACGCCGGTTACCTCAATCTTCTGCTGGAAGACGACCTGATCAGCCAGTGTGTGGCCGGTGAGGAAGTGGCCAAGGCCTGCCCGGCCACGTTTATCACCACGATGTCCACGGCAACTGCCTTCGGGATTCCCCTGAAGAAGTTCGGCACACCGTCCCAGCGAGAAAAATGTTTGTCCGCTATTGTCATGGGAGATTACATCGGAGGTCTGGCGTGCACCGAGTTCGACGCGGGTTCGGATATGAATGGCTTCAAAACCTTTGCTGAGAGGAAAGGCGACCGATGGGTGCTTTCCGGATATAAGTACCTCGTCACCAATGCGCCGATTGCCGATGCCCTGCTGGTTCTTGCCTGGACAGATCGNNTCAGTCAACCCATGGAAACTATGGGACTGCGCGGCGCGCTGGTTTCCGAGATGATTTTCGAAAAATGCGAACTGGAGGCCGACGCCCTCCTCGGGGGTGAAGCCGGAAGGGGTTACGGACAGTTCATGCAGGTGATGGAGTATATCAAGCTCGCGCTTTCCGCCATGTCCGTGGGGCTGGGGGTAGCCTGCATGGAAAATTCAACGAGGTATGCCAAGTCCAGGAGTGCCTTCGGGAAACCAATCGGTCTCTTTGAGGGGGTCGGCGCCAAGCTGGCGATTATGTTCACTTACAATGACCTGGGTAGGATGATGACTTACAGGGCGGCCTGGGCCATGGAACAGCAGGATCCGGAAAGTCCGGTACTTACCTCATGCGCCAAGCTCTTTACAAGTGAAGCGGTGAACGAGATCGCCGACCTGGCTATGCAGGTGCATGGCGGTCACGGTTATCTGAAGGGATCGACGGTGGAACGGCTTTACCGCGACGCCCGTTATGCCGTCATCGCCTATGGCACATCGGAGATGCAGAGGGCTTTTATCGCCAGGGACAGCCTGGACAGGTTCAAGCCGGCGTGACAACAAACCGCGGCTTGAGGGTTCAAGGATTAATCGGCGTAAAAGATCGAACTGAAGTCTTTGCCTAAAGACGGGGGTTTTTCTCCCAATGCCCGAGTGGGACAATAAATAAATGGAGGAAGTCATGGAGAAATTGTATTATGAGGATTATACGATCGGTGAGAAATTAAGATCGCCGGGACGGACCATTACGGAAACGGATATCGTCATGTTTGCCGCCTTTACAGGGGACTGGCATCCCCTGCACACAAACGTGGAATTTGCCAAAAAAACCTTTTTCGGCGAACGCATCGCCCACGGCATGTTGACGCTCTGCGTGGGCAGCGCCCTGATGTTTCGGCTAGGGATGTTCGTCGCACTCCCCAAATCTTTTATCGCCTTCTATGGCATGGATTCGGTCCGATTTACCGGCCCCACGAAAATCGGCGACACAATTCGTTGCGAGGTGGAAATTGAAAGTATGGAAGCCAAAGACGAACAGCAGGGCGTTATTTCCGCAAAGAATTCTATAAAAAATCAAAGGGGTGAAGATTTAGTCGTTTACACGACGAAAATCCTGTGCGGCAGAAGACCGAAAGCGTAATCAGATAATTAAAAGAATGGACAGCGGAAAGAGTGTTACAAAAAAGGAGGGGAGCCATGTCCGATATCTATTCAGAAAAACCCTGGTTAAAGAATTACGACGCGCATGTACCGCATTCTTTGAATTACGGAGAAAAGACCTTTGCCGAAACATTCAGAGAGGTAGTAAATAAATGTCCCGATAAAACAGCACTGATGTATATGGGAGCGAGATTAACGTTTCGGGATGTTGACCGGTTCTCCAACCAACTGGCGCACTTTCTTGTAAAAAGCGGATTGAAGCCTGATGATGTCGTGGGACTTCACATGCCCAACATCCCCGCCCATTACATTAGTGTTATAGGGGTACAGAAGGCAGGGTGCGTATCCACAGGCGTAAGTCCTCTCCTTACCCCGGAAGAAATGAGACATCAGATAAATGATTCGGGCGCAAAGGCTGTCATCACCATTGATCTAATCTTCAAGAAGATCGCAGAGGTGGCTGAGGCAACCAAATTCAGCACGGTGTTAGTTTCGGAGATTGCCGATTTCATGCCCGGGATAAAAAGATTTCTCGGGAAATTGTTGAAAAAGATACCCACCGGGGAAGTGGGACTTCTACCCGGAAAGGTTGTGAAGCGTTTCACCGACGTCATGAAAGAGTATCCGACGGATCATATCGAGGTCAAGCGCAGCTTCGGCGATACAATCTTCATTATGTACACGGGCGGCACAACAGGGACATCAAAAGGGGCTGTGCTCACGCAAAAAAACTACATGTACAACTGCCTTCAGTCGGTTACATGGCTGGATATGCAACCGAATGATATCGCTTTGTCGGCATTTCCTCTTTTCCACATTGCCGGACTCGCCCTTGGCGGTTTCACGCTCCTTGGCGGCATCACCCAAATCTGCGTACCCAATCCGCGAGACGCGCGTTTCATTATCAACGAAATCAAAAGCTGCAAACCGACTTTGATGGTGAACGTCCCAACAGTATATTTTGAGTTGATGAAGAAACCGGAATTCAAATCTCTTGATTTGCGAAATCTCAAATGGTGTCTGAGCGCCGCCGCTCCGTTTCCTCCCGACTACATAGGTGAATTGGAAGGCATTATCGGGAAAGGAAATTTTATTGAACTTTACGGCATGACCGAGACATCGCCGGTCACGTGCTGCAATCCCCGTTACGGAAAGAAAAAACCCGGTTCCATCGGCTTTCCCTTGCCCGATACCGAATTTAAATTGGTTGATCCGGAAACCGGCCAACTCGCAAAACTTGGCGAACCCGGTGAGATAGTAATCAGGTGTCCGCAGGTAATGAAGGAGTACTACAAAAAGCCGGAGGAGACGGCAAACTCACTCAGGGATGGATGGTTATACACGGGTGACGTCGCAACGATGGACGAAGACGGTTATTTCTCAATAGTTGACAGAGTTAAGGATATGGTAATCGTTTCCGGCCTTAAGGTTTTTACCCGTGAAGTGGACGAAATGCTCATGAAGCATCCCGATATTGATATGGCCGCTTCTGTCGGTGTTCCTGATCCCGAACGTCCTGGTTCTGAGAGAGTTGCGTCCGCTATAGTTCTCAAACCGGGTGTAGAAAAGAGTGAAGGCCAAAAAGAAAAGATTCGAGAATTCTTAAAAAAGTCGGCTGCTTCATATAAAATCCCTAAACGAATAGAATTTTTAGATCAGCTCCCGACAAGCGGTGTCGGTAAGATACTAAAACGTGAGATAAAGAAATTCATGGTAAAGGAATAGAGGGCAACGAAAGGGGGGGCTCAAAACACCATATCAACCCTCACGTAAAGCAGGAGTGTAAAGACCTTTGAGGCAATGTCTTTTACGATTAACGTTGGAACTACGTCATCGGAAAGACCATGAAAGACAATTACGGGAATTCTATGGTGAAAGGATCGGTGAGGCGTTGGTCTATGCATGAACACGCATAGAACATCAAATAAATTTTTCGTAGCGCGTTCTATCTTTTAGTTCCGCCAGCTTGCCCTTATTCCAGCTGGATACCCGGCTTAAATACTGGGTAATCCTCGCTATTTTTTCCAGATCTTCAGAACCGCAGAACTCACATTTTTCTCTGAGATTTCTGAATGTGGCTCCACACATTTTACAGGTTGTAAATTCGGGAGAAAGGAGAACCTGCTCGCTCCCGGTATCCTCAAAGACTTTCATGATAAATCCGGCGAGCTCCCCCTTTGCGGGCTGCGTTCCTCCTATCCACACGTGCGAAACTGCCCCTCCCCTTATGAGAGGATGAAATAGACCTTCCCGCCTCACGCGTTCCATGGGGCTGAGAGATGCGGATACATTGAGATGGGTTGAATTCGTATAATACACCTCGCCCCGAATAAGATTCCCTCGAATAAAATGACCTGCCCTGGGAGAAAAATATTTAAGATCGAGTCGGGCAAAGCGATATGTGGTCGTTTCCGCCGGAGTTTGCTCAAGAATATAATGAACGCCGTAGTTTTGACCAAGCATTCCGGCTTTGTCCCTCATATAGGCAATTACTTTCAAGCCGAACGCAAGGGCATCCTCGGACTCATGCAGCTGACTCCCCTTATGTATCTGGACAAGCTCATTCAGTCCAACAGTTCCCATCAGGTAACACGCATGATCCATTCTCAAAAACGGAACACCATCTTTTTTCATGGATAGCACGGCAAGAGGTCCTTCATCACCGTAGGAAAGAAGTTTTTCAATAAAATCACGCTTCTGAATGTGAGCTTTCGCCATGAGTTCCATGCGCTCAGAAATCAGGGAAAACAATGTATCATCATCTCCGTCTGCTCTGTAACCCAACCTGGGGAGGTTGAGTGTCACATTCTGTATGGATGAACCCCTCATCTTCCACGGTTCTTTTACCTCCTCGGAAAGTTTTCCTTTCTCCATGAGTGTCGGAAAACCACATTCGTACGCCTTTACCATCCCACGCCGATCAAAGACAAAACTTGCATTTCCTTTTTCACCCGCCACATCACAAACATGATTGAGAAATTCTTCATGCCCCGGCGTCTTAAAAAACGTCTCCGTAATATGAACAAACGGCCTGGGAAAGATAAAGGGTTTCCCCGTACCGTCACCTTTCTTGAAGACTTCGAAAATGGCCCAGGCAAACCTCCTGGCGTCCGGTGTATAATCTTCGAACTTACCCCCGGTGAATTCACCCCCCGGCCCTATAATATGGATATCGCTCAGATGTGCGGGGACATCCCAGTAGAGATGGATATCGGTGAACATGACCTGCCCGCCTCGCGCGGACGTTAACTGGGAAAATTCATAGATAAGCATCTGGGCAAATTGCCTTATTTCCTTATCATTCATCCCTGACAGATACGGTGCGAAGGAAAAATTCACCGCATCCCAGCTGATAACACCGGCGAAATGACCGTGCAGAATGGAGCTGAACCGCACCATATGGGCGAGGAGCACCTCCGCATGCTTAGCTGGTTTCGCAACCGTTAAAGAATGGGGAAGATTTAAGCCATATTTTTTCACATATTCGAGGGAGAGGCATACACTGTAAGGCCTGTCAATGTACCCCAGATCATGGAGATGGATATCTCCCATGACGTGTGCATCGCCAACATCCTGAGAAAAGACTTCATAGAGGGAATATTCTTTTTTTATCCCTTCCGCAAGGATCAGGTTCGTGCCTTCCGGGCCATGGGGCATATTGGCGTTTTCTTTATTCTGATGAAAGATTAATTCCCTTACATCATAAAGGGGAAATCCTAGCAGGGCATGCATCTTTCTTGTCTGTTCCAGGCCTCTTTCGATCAGTTTCGCATCCACCAGTTCTCTGATCAGAGGGGTTGTCAGTACACTGATTCCAGATGCAATGATCTGTTTTTCGACCTCCCTGCTAATGACTTCTGCCGTATCGACATCAATATCTGTCTCACGAATCAGGGCATCAACAATCCTCTGCCGGTTCCATCTGGCGATTTCCTCACCGGATGTCTTCACGAAAAGGGTTATATCTGT
>JAFNGM010000253.1:12662-20605 GCA_017885225.1 Syntrophaceae bacterium
GCGCATGGTTTACAATATTCCTCCGCAAATATCAAATCCTAATCCAAGTCTTTTAACGTTTAACGCGTTTAACGGGGACCGTTTAACGGGGACCGTTTAACGGGGACGGTTCTCTTTTTTTAACGGGTTTAACGGGGACGGTTCTCTTTAGTTGACAACGTTGCTAATCAAAGGTATATTTGCGCCATGCCGAGAACAGCACGAATAGCTCCCAAGGAGCATGTCTATCATATTCTGACACGAGGTAACAACCGTCTGGATATATTTGAGGACGAAGATGATTTTAGGAAATATAGAGATCTGCTCCTCCGGTACAAAGAGCAATACCATTTTAAGCTGTATCACTATGTGATAATGACCAACCATGTGCATCTGGTCATTGAGCCTTCAGAGGGGGGCGGCAGTTTATCCGAAATAATGAAGGGGATTAACCTTGCCTATGCCAGGCATTACAAGCACAAATATGATCATGTGGGACATTTCTGGCAGGACAGATACAAGAGTATTATCATTTCAAAGGATGAGTATATGCTTGCCTGCGGCAGTTATGTGGAACTGAATCCTGTACGGGCAAAGATGGTGGAAGATCCGAAGGATTATCCATGGAGCAGCTATCGAGCGTATGCGTACGGAAAGAAGGATCTCCTCTTAGATGAGCATCCTGTGTATCTTCAGTTGTCTGATGAGGAAGGAGAGCGGCGAAAAGAATATCGAGATTTTATACGAGGGATGCTCAGAGAGAAAGAGGCGATGAAGGGGGAAATGGACAGGCGGATAGTATATGGGGGTGAGGATTTTGTGCAAGATATAACGACTACCTACGATATTTCTGAAAAGATAAGGCGGATGGGGCGGCAAAAAGGATGGAGAAAAAATAAAGAGAACCGTCCCCTTTAATGTGATGGATAAGAGCGGGAAAAACAAGGTGGCCAAAGAGACGAAGGTGCGCTGGGATCGCATCGCGAAACACTACAGCCTTGTCGAGTTCCTCTCAGAGTGGTACCTGGCGCCCTTCCGCAAGATCCTGTGGGCCCATGCATCGGGAAACATCCTCGAGGCGGGTGTAGGATCAGGGCTCAATATCGCCTATTACCCGCAAGGTGCCCGGGTCACGGCAGTGGATCTCTCCGGAGCGATGATGCAAAAGGCGCAGGAGCGTGCGCTCGGGAGGAACAGGGAGGTCACGTTTAAGGAGGCGGACCTCTGTGATCTCCCCTTCACGGGAGGCTCTTTCGATACGGCCGCGGCGACCTTTGTCTTTTGCTCCGTACCCAAGCCGGTTGCGTGCCTTAGGGAGCTTGCAAGGGTCACGAAACGGGATGGGCAGATTCTCCTCCTTGATCACGTGCGGATCGAGAATCCCTGGATCGGCCCTCTTATGGACCGGCTCAACGCTGCCACGAGTCGCTTTGCCGGCGAGCACATAAATCACCGGATGGATTCGTTCGCACGTGAGGCAGGACTTGAGATCGTTGAGAGCCGCCGGTACGGATTCATGGGAGTGATTCAGTTCACTGCCGTCCGACCTGGGGCATAACATTTTCAGAGACATTAGGGACAGCGCCCGTTAACGGCTTTCTACAGAGCTCGCATAGCTTCTGGTCTCAGTTGTGCGGGATTTTTTAACGCGCTGTCTATCTCTTGAAGGAGCTTCCCCTTATCTTGATTGAGTGTCGCCTTGATGGGCAGATAATTGGAGGCATGGTTACTGCGGAAAATACAGTTATCCAAATGGAAGTGTTCAACCATAGTGCGAAGCTCGTTGAGAATTTCCACCTTGTTCATCATCTCCCAGTCCTTCCCCAGGCAACGGGAAAAATATCGGTTATTATCTTCAAGCATGAGGGTTAACGCGGAAAGGTACTGAGGATTGATTGCTGAGCAGACCCGCGCGGTTTCAATGGCATGACGCTGGCTCTCTTTTTTCCCGGCGAGGCCGAGAATGATGGTTGCCGAAAGTATAAAGCCTGCATCAATTGCCTTTTTCGCGCTGGTGATCAGCTCGTGTGCGGTCGCCCCCTTCCTTATCCTGACAAGCAGCTCATCATCGCCCGTTTCAATGCCAAAGTATAACATCTGAAGCCCCGCCTTCTGGATACGCTGGAGGTCTTCTGCTGATTTTTCCAGAAGGTTGCTCGGATTCGCGTACGCGGTCACCCTCTCCAGGGAAGGAAATTGTTCGTAGAGAAAACCTAAAATCCGGATCATATAATCGGTATCAATGACCAGCGCATCACCATCAGCAAGAAAAATCCGGGGTGTCCTGCGATAAGAAATCACTGCTTCGAGAATGTCGGCCCTTAGTTCTTCCCAGGGCCGGATACGGAATTTTTTCTGACGGTACATGNNCTTGGAGGACGATATAAGGGCATGTCATAATGCATAGCGTTATCCTTCTGCCTTTGTTATGTTCCTTAGAAGGTGGGATTTCTATCACATCATAGTGAAAACATCCATAGAATAACAAGATCACTGTTACCCCTGAATTGTGGAAAAAAGGGCGTCTTAAAAAGATTTTCAGCGGTAAATTTTATGATTTTTAGGCGGGTGATGGTGTGCCGCACATATACTGTGTACAGCCTTTTCCAGACACATGAATAAAATATCCGTACGCCTGAGGCGCGTTGTCTCCATTATCAATGCGGCATACACTTATGAATGCCGCATTTCACATAATTCCCGTACTTTGCATCCGACGCTTTTTGCTTCGGCTTCCGCGCGCTTCCCAATTGTCAACTTTCACGAGATAATCAGTTATTGATGACGCCAAATCGGGAAATAAAAGTTCTAACTGGTTTACTGAACCGTTGGACCATTGACATATTTTTATCGATAATTTTCTGCTCGGGAAGGCTTTTCCTTTTTCAATGTCGTAAATATGTTGGCGGGAAACCCCGAGTTCTTCTGAGGCTTGCTTCACAGAAATATAATTTAATTTTCGATATTGAAGTAAATTCATGTGCGAAACCTATAACCATCAATCTGTTATTTGCATACAGGTCGTTGTTCTTCTCTTTACCCTCAATTTCTTTTTATTATTTCTTCATTTTGTCCATATTTTTATGGGAATAACACAAGAAAGACAATATTAAAATATTCATAAATAATATTAACAATTAATTAATTTAGAGGAAGATGGAATGCTTGAGGACAAAGGCTTGTTTTTTAGGGCTTTTTTAGATTATTGCCATGTGAAATGGAGAATGGATTTTTACAGAGACTTGTGCCGACGCAGAGAGAAATTAAATATTCGTTGTTTCGGTGCCTTCCAGATCGCCGAGCATCCTTTCCGCTGCCCTGGAAATGTCCGCATCGTGGTCATGGGAAAGGGCAAAAACCCGCAAATGGACGACCCGTGCCGGGATGAATCGGTAGATATCCTTTAACGGCTCCGGAGACGTTATGCCTGTTGCCGGATTGAAGATATTAACCCTCTTTCCCGTCTCCGCCATGGGATTAATGGGCCGCGGATCTTGTGTGGCAAGATCGATGCGAAAGGAAATTCCTTTTAATTTTGCGGGAAGATATTTCTTGAGCTGCCTTTCATAATCGAGAGCATAGGCGAACCGTGTTCCCCGCTGGATCTGGTCGATGGATATCTCCGTAGAATATGACATCTTCCATTTCACTTCTCTGCGGTGAAGCTTCGCCCATTCGCGACCCAGTTTCTTCCTCTGGGGATCCTCATCCATTCGCCAGCTGAGGACCTCATTAAAAAGTCGCCACTCATCACATCCGAGATACTCATCAAGAGCCTTCAGGGGATTCCATGGGAAGATGATATCCATCGTTTCCCGGAATATCTCCTGCAGGTGCAGATCCAGAGCCCTTGTCGTTCTGTGATAGTACACATTGGTGTAAAGATTTAACCTCGCGTTTAAAAAACGGCTGAGGGCGGAAATGCCCGCCTGGTGGAGGGTGAGGCCGTCATGTGTGAAAAAGGTATAAAAACGAAGCCGTGTTATATCTACAATATCAAGGGAGAAGCCCGTCATGTAGGCATCCCTCTGGACATAATCGAGATTGTCCACCGTATAGATTCCGGAAAAAAGCTGCCTTAACAGCTGCAGCCATCTGGGTACCCTGATGTCATCTCCCTTCGGCATCTTGATGAGTATGGCAACATGATTCGGATCGAGGCATTCCCCGTTGTCAAAGGAACCGTTGGGACTTCTCCGAATCTGACGGATGAACTTCCCCAGCTTTTTCGTAATAATCAGCTTTCCTATATCTTCATGAGTAATTTCATACTGACTAAGAAAATTGTCATCAAAAAAATGCCCGTAAGGGCCATGGCCGATATCGTGCAGAAGACCGGCAACGCGGAGGAGTTCTTCAATGTAATTCAACGAAGGGGCATCTCTGCATACTTCTTTCAGGCTTGGGTAAAGATACCTCCCGAACTCACCGGCCACATGCATGGTTCCAAGGGAATGTTGAAACCGGCTGTGCTCCGCGGCAGGATATACCCAGCGGGCGCTCTGCAGTTGACAAATCCGCCGCAGTCTTTGCACCCAGGGTGAGTCGATCAGATCTTTCTCCGTCCTTTCGTCCGGCAAGTCAGGTGAGGGTACCGTAAAGGAAGCGTACTGATATATCGGATCGGCAATCAGCGCCTTCCCCTGATACACCTTTGCATATTCTTTATCTTCCTTTTTCATTGGTATAAATTTCCCAATCTCTGGATTCTTTTAAAATGACCTTACATGCCAGTAATGACACAAAGTTAAATTATTACGCACTGCCTACCGGTTTAAAACGCAAGAGGACCTGAAGATGACAGAATCCATCGGTAGATGTAAAAAAAGGTCAGCCTGAACCAGCTAACCTTCTGATACATGTAATAGGTCACGAAAAAAAGACATTATCCTCCCTGACACTTTACAAGGGGGTAAAATAGCCCGCCTGACCTCCTCTTTTTTATGGGGTCTCGACAGTACATCTTGATAGTTTCCTTATTTATTTTTATGCCGGTTAGACTTCAACCGCTTCTTGTATTTATGTTTACTTATTTTTTTCTTTCGCTTTTTTACGACACTTCCCATTCTATACCTCAAATAATTTCAGTTAATCTTTCCAACTTATTACATATTGAACGCTTTTCTGCAATTCTTCTCCCAAGTAAGCGTTGATTTATATACGATTAGAATGTTCGTGTCAATGAGGATAAGAGAAAGAATTTATTTTTTTCAATACTAAATATTTTTGAACTTTTGCTGCCTTTCTATCACAACCATGAATAATAAATCAAGCATCTGTTTTACATAGAGATTTAAGGAGCTCCCCGCCCTTAACTCTTTTTTTGAAGATGATTCCACTGGAGATGCTCAGATCCTTGAGACTCGGAGATTTTTATTTTCGATCTTCCTTGATAAAACGTCAATATTGGTAATCCACCAGGTGAATATCACTGCCCTCGTCGCCATTATGCCATCTTCAGGCGAAATCATTATCTTTCAATTTGCACAGGACAATAAGGGCAAGGTGATGGGAAGGTCCACACCTTAAAGAAATCGGTTAAACCCGGTTCCAAATTATATTGACATACAAAGGGCTCTTTTCTTATACTTAACATGCAAAAGTGAATCCGGTAGCGAGCGCATNNNCTTCAATTCTTATCAAATCCCAAGGTAAGGTGAGTAATGCATAGATATATCGTTTCATCAAAGCTGATTTCAATCCACATCATATTGCTCATACTTTTTTCCTTGTATGCGTGTGTGCAAACACGTGTGGGAACTATTCCTGCACCTCCCCCTTCCACCAAGCTGCGGGTTTTTATCATTCCCGTTACAGGTGATCCCCCGCATCTTTTCAGTCGTACCAGCGGTCATTGGGGAACACCGCATAAGGAATACAAAAAAAGAACGTTTCATGCGGTCAGCAGATTTCTTCAAGCTACAGGTATCTATGAGGTGGTGTCTGAGAATGATATGCATGCTGTAGTAGGAACGCAGGAATTTACACATTGGCAGTGGTTGCAGAACGACCTATCCTTATTGAAGCAGGTTGGCAAAGAATTACATGCTGATTATGCAATAAGTGTGGTGAGGAATTTCGTCGGAGTGGGTTTCAACTTCCAATTCCAGATGGCATGTGTCAACCTTGAGTCTGGTAGACAATATACTGCTTCAGGTATAAGCACCAGCACTTCATTTCAAAATAGGACAGAGATATTATCTGAACAGATGAAATTGGTTAAGCGCTTGTATCGAAAATTATTTTATGACGCAAAAGGAGACATGCTGGCAACAGCCCTTCGCAAAGGGCAAGCCGTTCCACCCAAGATCATGAGGAAGCAGCCTTTACCGGATACCAGGCTTTCTCTCGCTCCGCCAACGCAACCATCACCTAAACCGGTTTTGGAAACCCCAGAAGTTCCTCACAAGGCAACGATTTCAAAGCCTGTGGAGGAAGTAAAACCTGCATTGACAAAAGAACCCTTGAAAGCAAAAACACCCGTTGAGACGTCCATGACGCGAGGAAGTGTTATCGTAAAACCGACGGAGAGCGCCACGAAAAAGAGCATACCCGACGTGAGAAAGGATACCGTTACAGCAAAAGTCACTGCCAAAACTCCTCCGATTTCATCATCCGATGTGCCAGCTGCGGAAAAACGTCAAGCCTTCGAAAAGAACTTAGAACAAGAGTTGCAAGGTGAGAAGTCGAAATCGGACAAAAGCCGCCTTGTGGTGTATGATTTTGACGCCACAGAACGACTCAATGTAGTATCGCTCATTCTGACGGAAGCCCTGCGAGAGGAACTCTTCATTTTGGGTCAATTTATGTTGGTTACCCGAGAAAATATGCTACACGTGATGCACGAACTCAAGCTACAACAATCCGGTATGGTTGATGAAAAGCAGGTCATCCAACTCGGAAAATGGTTAGCGGCAAACGAAGCTGTTACAGGGAGACTGGCGGTATTGGGCAACTTTTACATTCTCCAGGCGAAACGAACAAACATACAAACCATGGGTACTCTGGCTCTTGGCTCTCTCAGGTGCGCAGCAGGACATGAAGATGAATTACTTGCCGGTATGCCGGATCTTGCCAGGAAGCTTGTGGGATTATATACAACTCCCCGAGGCAACAAATGATTTCAAACGGATGGTGGCCACAAAAGCTGCGAAGTGATCGATGGCATCTCACGCGTGTCTACGATGTCCCCGGCAAGAAGATTACTATCGTGGCGAAAGCAACAACCGGCAGCGGTTCGGTGCAAGTTTTTCTTTACGGCAATAAGTAAAAAAAGTAAATAAGCTCAAAGAAAGCTTGCAAAAGATTATCGGTTCCCTGACAATGACAAAACCAACACCCGTGCTCTCATGCCGGGCCCAAGGAGGTCAACCATGTTAAGGAAAAGCATCATGTTTTTTGTCATCATCGGTTTTTTCGTCATCACGACAAATGCCCACGCTGCACTTAATGCGTACTTGTACATTACGGGGGTAAAGACAGGCCAGGTTAAAGGGAGCGTTACCCAAAAGGGACGTGAAAATTCAATTATGATCATCGCCTTTGAGCAAATGACAAAAACGGAGATGGGTACTGTGACCAGCGTCACGGGCAAACGGAATGTCGGCCCGATCATCATTACGAAGGAGGTCGACAATTCATCACCTGTTCTCCGTCAGATGATGAACACCAATGAAAGTATCAAAGAAGCGTATATAAGATTCTGGACGCCAAGCGCCAGTGGAAAGGAAATTCAGCACTACACGGTCAAGCTGACCCAAGCCCGTATCGTATCCATGAAAACCGTTATGGCCAATAACAAAATTCCCAGTAATATGCAACTCAAAGAGTACGAAGAGATTACGATCACCTACGGAAGGGCTGAATGGACATGGGTGGACGGCGGGATTGTGACAGTAGAGGATGCCTCTTCTCTGTCGGTACCGAGGTAGAGACTATTAAAAAATTACTGTGTCATTGAGATT
>JAFNGM010000254.1 GCA_017885225.1 Syntrophaceae bacterium
GACAGGAAGATGAGGATTTAATCAATAATCGGAGCTGCGCATTCCACCTACAAAGGTTCAGTAGTGGACAGTTGTCAGAACTGAGGATTACGGATGGAAAGAGGGTAAGGCGAACCATCAGCGGCACGCGGAGAACGTACCTGCAAACCATGAGGCCGCCATTCCGTGTGTCCACTTCATCTGGTTGTTGAGCCGCCGGTAAAATGGCATTCGATTCAGTGCATAAGGGAATAATGAGATTCGGGCGTCTTGGCCTGTGCTACTTTACTATAATACTTTGTGCTTTGAACGTCATTCTTTCCACATACAACTCTATCGTGAGCCGCTTAATCTGATCAGCGTTGGCCTGAGCCTTGTCCGGCTGAATCCGGAAGATGCCCATGTTGAAGAATTCGATCTTTGCGAACTCGGTCTTCCGATCCGGTGACAGAAGCGTGAGAGAGCCGTTCTTCTCTTTGCTGTCGTTATTGTTCCCTTTGATGACGAAAGTTTCATACCAATCAATAAAAGACTGTGCATGCGTTTCGGCCATTGTGATCTTGAGATTAGGAAATTCGAGCTTGCCCGGCTCCTTTTGGCTGTCCCGTGCACTGCCGATATCCTTGCTTGCCACTCCCTGTTTTACCGTGAACGAATCGACCTTGATGACCTTCGAACAATCAAGGCCGTCGATCTGCAGCCTGAAGTTGCTGGTCAGAAAAATTTTCTGCTCCATCTTTTCGGCGGTGAGTTTGCCGCTGGCTTTCACTGAACGGATGAACTCCGGGGCAAACTTCAGGGTGATGTAAGCAGGCTCCCTGCTTGCGCCGTCCATGGCCGGGATGGTTGTTTCCGTGAGGAGCGCGTTGGTAAACTGCCGCTCCGACTTGGCATCAAAATTGTAATCTGCCGAGATAATGCTTCCGCTGACGCGAGGACGGGCCATGTTCCAGGTTTGTTGGATCCATTCATACAGGTGCTTGCCATTGCTGAAACCCACCTGCATCTCGAACGCCTCATACTTTGGCTGGCCGATATGCTTTTTAGTGATGTAGTTTGGTCCTGAGGGCTCGTTGATTACTTCAGCCCATATCCCGCCGCCGTCGACGCTCTTAATGAAGCCGGTCTTAACTCCGTTGAGGGTTAGAAAGAAGTTGCCCGACACGTAGGACCGCTGGCCCCCGGCAGCCGAAGCGGGACTTAGAGAACAAAGGAGTGTCAATGCTACTATCGTGAAAATGAATAAGTCCTTTCTGATATTTTTCATCTCTTCCTCCTCAGGTGAAGCATTCATTGGATTACGTTGATTGAATTGATTTATAGGAACACTCTATTGCATACGGAGTATAGAAATAACCTTCATGCATGTCAAGTATATAAACGGTTTCGGCATAATGTCGCTGCAGACCAAACGTACCGATTGATTTTTCCAATAGCTATGCAAATCATTACAGCGAATCCGTTTTTGATTTTGATAAGACATTGCTTCTGGGCGGTGAAAGCATAAACAGACCTAATTTATGTGTCAATGTAATAATGGCACTGAATACCAATTGAAAGGATGCATGTCTTTGAAGACCGCCAGATGCCTGACTTCAGGAAGGAGTGCTTGCTGACAACACATCCTGCTTGTAACTGATGGCGGATATTCAATAAATGCTTTCTAACTCAATCAACTTTCTTGCCACTTAGGAAGAAACAAATCTCTTAGAGAAATCTCATCATTTATCAATGTCAGTATGATGTAGAGAAGCGACCAAGATATGTCTACCACGCCGGTCCACCAGAAGGTACTTGGGAAACCTGGTTCCCCAAAAATATAGGCATACAACAATACAACGTAGAGGATTCTTCCTATCAGTACAGAACCGATAATGAAGAGATAGCGTCGTATATTGAAAGCGGAGAGAATTTGCAGGTAAGCAAAGCAAAGAAAGAATGTTGCAAGGAATATGGCGTAGAAACGGTGCACCGGTGGTTCCGTATAGACAGTTCCGATCATAAATGCATAGTTGAATCCTGCAATGATGTCCCATATGCCACTGAGGAAGAAAATAATCGCCAAGGCCTTTAATGATTTTGATGTGTTCATGGTACTCCTCCATTTGGCTTTTACGGTTCATGGATATTCTTAACAGATGGCAGAAACGCCATCTTCATCTTATTTTCCTTATAAAGGGGCGTATTAGCGATTCTAAGTCCGAGCTTCAAGATTGTTTTTCAAGTTGCGAAGACTCTTCTTTGTCTCCTTCCGCATAGAGTACACCATCATCGGCGAAAATAGCTTGAGGAACCCGTCCACCTTCATATCGTACACGATAATAAACTTTATGTGTCCCTCTATGGACTCATAGGTCACGCGCTCTTCAATGGTCATGGGCCCGGAAGTGATATTCTTAGCCCACTTCTTGTTTGGCTCGTATTCCGTGACCTTTGCTGTCCACTTCATACTGAGGCCCATCATGCGGCTGATCCCTTTGAACGCGGCGCCGACACGCCATGGTCCCTGGGACGTCTGCTCCGCTTCCACTATAACCGACTGCCACTTCGGCCAGCTTTTCGCGTCAGTTGTGTACGCAAACACCTTGTCGAGCGGATGCTTGATTTCCACGCTTTCTTCGATTCTTGCCATCTTTCCATCCCCCCTTATGATAGATCCATTCATTTGATAAGATATTGTGTTCTGGTTTGAAAATTTTTTTAGTTCATCAGAATAAATTAAGAGCTTGTTATCAATTTATCTGAATCACCCAATAACACAAACCCCCGCCTCTTTTCAGAAACGGGGTTTCAATAATCTCTTCATGGCATCACCCTCACAAAAAGGGTTTAGATTAGTTGTTAACCTTTTTACGATGCCCTCTGTAAATATTGGTTATTTTCTCTCCCAATAACTTAAAAAGTCAAGAGAGAAATTTCATTGATAACCATTTGAAAGGGTGCATACCTGTCATAATTAGCGGATACTCGCTTTCAGGAAGAAAGTGATAAAAAAGAGGTTATTTAGTGCACTTACATATCTGCAATTTAAGATGATTTGAAGGTTGTAGATTTCTGTTTGAAAGAGACGATAACAGATGAGGTTGGCGGTGCTGTAAGCTATCTTCTGCAACCTTGATGCAGTTTTAAAACTCTGTTACTTTTTGAAAGCTCTACTGCTAATTCCGAAAAGAAGAATCCCGACGCCAAGCAGCAGTATAGTTCCGGGACAAGGCAAGGGCCAGCTAAGAAATATATCAGATATACCAACAATTACCAATCGAGATCCCATCCATAATGAGTCTATGATTAACAACACGCCGGCTATTATTAAACACCATTTTGATGCAGTTAGCATATTTTACCTCTTTTTATTTTAACTAATATTTTTTTATCAATCGGATTAACGTATTTTTAAAGATGCTTTTAATAAATTTTTGAACGTCATCCGTATTACTAATTTGCATTTGAAATATACACCATTTTTCATAAATTAGAGAATAGAAGATTACAGGAAGGATTCAATGAAGAC
>JAFNGM010000255.1:0-3034 GCA_017885225.1 Syntrophaceae bacterium
GAGGCTGATATTTTGACATTTCGAGTTCAATTCATAGGAGGAGCGACATGAAAGCAACAAAACTTCCATTCATCGGCGCCATACTTGTTCTGTTTTGTATGACCGGCCTTGTGTTCACCGTGCACACTGTTCAGGCTGCGAGAGAAATTCAGCTCTATGCGGGCAGTTCCCTGGATGACAATTTGAGTGCCTTTAAAGGAAAGAGCGTAACGGTTACTTTGTCATCAGGGAAACAAATGACGGGGTTTGTAAAGGATGTGAAAAACGGCCTTCTGCATCTTGAAAGGCTCAGTCTTAAGGATTATTACGATGCGCTGATACGCACTGACCATATCAGTGCGATCGAAGCGCGGGTCAGACAGGAATAAGATAAGGATATTTTCCTTGCCTGTTGTGTTTGTAAAGGGATTAGCCTTGTGTACTCATCTATTACTGATGCTGCGGGTGATAACTCCCGACTGTAAGAAGAGCGTATAGATTGTGCCCCAGGAATCCCACTCATGTCCGCCAGGCACCATATATGCCTGATCTTTAGGAAGGATTTCCGCAAGGAGCCTGTTGGCGTCGGCGAATCTGTCATCTTTCCCATATCCAACCACAAGAACCGGAAGGCGTTCCTGCGAGTCTATATAGTTTTTGAGCCATTTCCAGAGGGTACGCTGATAATCTTCATCGTGTATCGGCTCTTGAGGAGACCATTGTGCAAGCCCGCCGGCGGCAGAAATCTCGTCACATACTTCCCTGTCTCCAAGAAACGGCGCAAGGACGACCAGGCCATTGATGGTATGGGCATACTGCTGCGTATAGAGAAGAGCCCCTAACCCTCCCATGGAAATTCCTAATAACCAGACATTTTTATAACCTTTTTGTCTAGCCGGGAGAATAACATCTTCGTAGAGTCGGGGGAGGAGAATCCTTTCATGATAGTATCCATAATGGGCGTCTACGGTAATTGCATCGATGCGGGTACCGCAATCCTGGAGGGCCTTAATGAATCCATGTTTCATGTAATCTGTGGAGGCATCTATACGTCCGGGAAGCATCACGATGAGGTTCTCCGCCCGTTCCTTTCCGGTCATATAATAAATGGTATCTATGGGCTTTTTTGTTGTGTACATGAGTGAACATCCAAGGAATGAAAGACATACAAACGTGAGCAAAGATAATTTAATACACATTTCCTAATCTCCAAGAACGTATCAGAATCATAATCAGAGAACCATTGAATGTCAAATGTTTCGGAGGGCCATGCACAGTATTGCCACGGGAATAAGCGCATAGAGTGAAGCGGCGTGAAAATAAAAAATAAGGCGACTTATTCAATAAAAAATGGTATACATTTCCAGAAAATATTCATAATGTTACTATTTGAAATTGCAGGGATATTTTGAAATCAAAATACGCCGCGAGGGCTTGATACTTATGGAGCAGCTTTACCAGAAGAATATACCCGTCAATATCGAAGACGAGATGAAAAAATCCTACATGGATTACGCNNATGAGCGTGATCATCGGCCGCGCCATTCCGGATGTTCGGGACGGCATGAAGCCGGTCCACCGCCGGGTTCTCTATGCCATGTCGGAGATGGGGAATGTCTGGAACAAGGCCTACAAGAAATCCGCCAGGATCGTCGGGGATATCATCGGNNAAGTATCATCCCCATGGCGATACCGCCGCCTATGACACCCTTGTCCGCATGGCCCAGGACTTCTCCATGCGCTACCCTTTGATTGACGGACAGGGAAATTTTGGTTCTGTTGATGGAGACCCTCCTGCCGCGATGCGTTACACGGAGATTCGGATGGCGAGGCTCGCCGAGGAGATGCTCGCTGATCTGGAAAAAGAAACGGTTGATTTTGTCCCCAACTACGACGCCTCCATGCAGGAACCGACGGTGCTGCCTGCGCGGATCCCCGCGCTTTTGCTCAACGGCACTTCGGGAATTGCCGTGGGCGTGGCGACCAATATCCCGCCCCACAACTTACGCGAGCTCATTGAGGGGACGATTGCCCTCATCCGCACACCGGAGATCACGATTGAAGAACTGATGCACCATATCAAGGGTCCCGATTTCCCCACGGCCGGCTTCATCAACGGGAGAGAAGGGATCATCTCCGCCTACAACACGGGTCGGGGCTCCATCCGCATGCGGTCGCGGGCGATCATCGAGAGGAACGCGAGGAACGACCGGGAGAGCATCATTATCACGGAACTTCCTTATCTCGTGAATAAAGCCAATCTGATGGAGAAGATTGCCGAACTGGTGAAGGAGAAAAAAATAGAAGGCATTGCCGACCTCCGGGATGAGTCCGACCGGGACGGAATCCGTATCGTAATCGACCTGAAAAAAGATGAGCCCTCCGGAGTTATTCTCAATCAGCTTTACAAGCATACCCAGATGGAGACGACTTTCGGGGTTATCATGCTGGCGATCGACCGCAGCCAGCCCAAGGTGCTCAATCTGAAGGAGGTTCTTCAGAAGTTTGTCGATTTCCGCAAGGAGGTCATCACCCGCAGGACGATCTTTGATCTCCGAAAAACGAAGGAAAGAGCCCATATCCTGGAGGGACTGATCATCGCCCTCAACCATATTGATGCGGTTGTGCAGCTCATCAAGAAGTCCATAAGCCCCCAGGAGGCCGCACAGGCCCTCTCCACGAATTTCGGCCTTACGGAGATCCAGGCGCGGGCTATCTTGGACATGCGTCTTCAGAGGCTCACGGGTCTCGAACGGGATAAAATTCTTGACGAGTACAGAGAGCTGTCCCAGCTGATTATTGCCCTTCAGGGCATCCTTGATGATCCGCAGAAGGTGCTGGATATCATCGTGTTGGAGCTGGAGGAAATACACAAGAAGTTCGGTGATGAAAGACGCACGGAAATCGTGGGAAGTATAGAAGATATTAATATTGAAGATATGATTGTGGAAGAAGACATGGTGGTGACCGTGTCTCATTATGGCTATATCAAGAGAAATCCCGTCAGCCTTTACCGAAGCCAGCGCCGGGGCGGCAAGGGAAAGGTGGGCATGGG
>JAFNGM010000255.1:3055-3247 GCA_017885225.1 Syntrophaceae bacterium
GTCTATCAGCTTCCCCAGGCCGGGCGGGCGGCAAAAGGAAAGGCTATTGTCAATCTGGTCAATCTGTCGCAGGGAGAACGGGTTGCGTCCGTCCTCCCGGTGAAAGAGTTCACCGACGGCAAGTCCGTGGTCATGGTGACGAAGCGGGGCATAATTAAAAAAACAGAGCTGGAAGCATACTCTAATCCGCGA
>JAFNGM010000256.1:0-835 GCA_017885225.1 Syntrophaceae bacterium
GACATCTCCTGAGCTCTTACCAGGGAACAGAATATCTCCTCATCATCGATATCCGGAAAATAGCTCCTCTCGTCGTAAGAAATATGCCAACCCGCCATTTTAAAAAGGTCAACCGTCTTGGCTTCCAGGCTTCCCTTCGGTATTCCAAGCTTCAATTTTTTCATTTATACACATCCTCCGGCTTAAATACGGGTTCTCCAATGATCTCCTTCCTTCCTTCTATGAGCCTCGTGAAGAAGCATGATCTATAGCCCGTATGGCACGCAGCGCCGCCTACCTGCTGGACTTTCAACAGAAGAGTGTCGGCATCGCAATCTACTAAAATTTCCTTCACAATCTGAACATGACCCGATGTCTCACCCTTAACCCACAGTTCATTCCTCGACCTGCTCCAGTACGTGGCCTTACCCGTTTCTAACGTTTTCAACCATGCACGTTGATTCATATAGGCAAGCATCAGTACGTCTCCTGTCTCATGATCCTGAACGATCACCGGTACAAGTCCTTCGCCTTTCTCAAAATCGATTTCAACCACCTGTCAATCTCCAATATTTTTGTCATTTCCCTGTATTTGAAGCATGCGATAGAATGATGCTTAACGTTTCTTACTAATTAAAGAATTTATTTTAATCAAGCATTATTTTTCTAATTATTAGATATGGGAATAAGAATCATCCTCTCTACCCCATCCTCACGGATTTCATTAATGGTAATGAGACGGATCAAGATGATCCCCGGCAAATGATCTCAAGAAAAAAGCCCCCTGTAAAAACAGGGGGCTTTTCATTTGCAGATAAGATTAAAATCCTGTTACATTCCCATACCAGGATATCCG
>JAFNGM010000256.1:872-2076 GCA_017885225.1 Syntrophaceae bacterium
CCTTTGACTTTTTCCACGGCGATGCTGCCTTCATGTCCTGCATTAAATACGATCATCTTCAGCGGTTCTTCAAGGGCCTTCTTGACGATATTGACACCGACCTGCTGGTCTCCTTCTAACTTCAGTTTATCGAGTGCCGGAAGTGTCCTGATATAGGCCACACCACCACCGGGAACGATTCCCTCTTCCACGGCCGCGCGCGTCGCGTTAAGGGCATCCTCAACACGTGCCTTCTTCTCTTTCATTTCCGTCTCCGTTGCTGCACCAACCTTAATTACCGCAACACCGCCGACCAGCTTTGCCAGTCTTTCCTGAAGCTTTTCTCTGTCGTAATCGGACGTCGTTTCATCAATCTGAGCCCTGATCTGTTTGACCCTTCCTTCCAGAGCTGCCCTTTCTCCCGCACCATCGATAATCGTCGTATTGTCTTTATCGATGACAATCTTCTTGGCCCGGCCAAGGTCTTCTAATTTTGTGTTTTCCAGTTTCGCACCCATGTCCTCGGAAATCATTTTTCCACCGGTAAGGATAGCGATGTCTTCCAGCATGGCCTTTCTTCTGTCGCCAAACCCGGGGGCTTTCACGGCAGCAACCTGCAGGGTTCCTCGAATCTTGTTGACCACGAGGGTTGCCAGAGATTCCCCTTCAATATCTTCAGCAATGATGAGGAGGGGCCTTCCCATTTTTGCAATCTGCTCCAGGATGGGGAGGAGATCCTTCATACTGCTGATTTTCTTTTCGTTGATAAGTATAAAGCAATCATCAAGGTTTACTTCCATCTTTTCCGCATTCGTCACGAAATAGGGAGATACGTACCCCCTGTCAAACTGCATACCTTCCACAATTTCCAGTTCCGTTTCCAGTCCCTTTGCTTCTTCTACGGTAATGACCCCTTCTTTACCGACCTTCCCCATTGCCTCGGCGATAATTGCACCGATTGCTTCATCGTTGTTCGCGGAAATTGTACCGACCTGGGCGATTTCTTTCTGGTCTTTGGTCGGCTTGCTTAACTTTGCCAGTTCCTTTACAACAACTGCGACGGCCTTCTCAATACCCCTTTTAATATCCATGGGGTTACTTCCCGCGGCGACACTCTTTGCCCCTTCTCTATAAATAGCCTGGGCAAGAAGAGTTGCGGTGGTAGTGCCGTCACCGGCCACATCACTCGTCTTGCTGGCAACTTCCTTCACCATCTGGGCGCCCA
>JAFNGM010000256.1:2136-10458 GCA_017885225.1 Syntrophaceae bacterium
ACCGCATCCGCAAGGGTATTTACACCCTTGAGAATAGACTTCCTCGCTTCTTCGTCATACTGAAGTATCTTTGCTCCCATCTATTGTATCCTCCTTATAATCAGGTTATTTCTTTTCAATGATTCCAAGAATATCGTCTTCTCTCATAATCAGATGCTCGACGCCGTCTATTTTGACTTCGGTACCTCCGTATTTGCTGAAGAGAACCCTGTCGCCGACTTTGACATCCGGTTTAATCAGTTTGCCATCCTCTGTCGTTTTCCCCTTACCTACCGCAACAACCTCTCCCTCGACGGGTTTTTCCTTGGCTGTATCGGGGATTATAATACCACCTTTTGTCTTCTGCTCTTCCTCTAACCTCTTCACAATCACTCGATCCTGTAATGGTCTAATCTTCATGCTCTCACCGCTCCTTTCTTTCATTTTTTTATATTTTTGCAGATATTTTAAAAGACAATCGTATCCATTCATTAATTACAGCTAAAATAAACACAAATTTCCTCATGTCAAGACATTCATCGCAAATTTTTAAAAAAAAGAGGGAAACACGGCATTTTTTCATAAAAATGATCCTGGTTCCCTCTGTTTTTTGTTATTTTAAGTCGAAATTACCCGAGAAATCGGAAAATATAGTGAAACTGTAGTACCTCTTCCTATTTGACTGTCGATCTCCATACGCCCCTGATGCGCCTTGAGCAAATGCTTCACAATGGACAATCCCAGACCTGTACCCCCTAACTCTCTTGCCCGCGTCTTATCGGCGCGATAGAAACGTTCCCCCAACCTGGGAATCTCACTTTTCGGGATACCCATGCCCGTATCGCTCACTTCTATGATCACAGACCCTTTACCGTCCTCGCGTGCCGAAACAGTTATCTTCCCGCCATCCGGTGTGAACTTCACGGCATTATCGAGAATATTTACAATAATCTGGACTACTTTATCTCTATCTGCGTGAATCAGGGGAAGTCCATCCGGAATGTGTGTCGCAACCGTCAGCGCTTTCGCAGCTGTTTTTGCTTCGAACACAGGCAGAGCATTTCCAATGATTTCGGTGACAGCCACTCCCTCGATCTGGAGTTTCATTTCTCCCAGTTCAATATTTGAGAGAGTGATGAGATCATCCACGAGTCGATCAAGACGCCTTGCATTCTCGGATATGATCTGGAGAAATTTCTTCGCAGTTTCCCTTTCATTGATGGCACCTCCCTGAAGAGTATCGATAAATCCGATAATTGCCGTGAGAGGCGTCTTGATTTCATGCGTGACGTTTGCTACAAAGTCCCCACGCATCTTTTCCAATCTCTTGAGGCGGGTAACGTCATGGAACACCATCATCGTTTTTTCTTCTCCCGCAGGCAATCCATGGATGGCTGAAATAGTGACATCCAGGATGATCGGGGTTTCCTCGCCAAAGGTAATTTCCTCAAAGACCGGGCTTCTGGTTTTCCTGAACCGATTAAAGGCATCCTCTAACTCCAGATTCCGGAATGCCTCAAGGGGTGTCTTGCCGATAACATCAGATGTGTACTCATCTCTGAGAATATTTTTTAACCCCCTGTTTATCAATTCTATGCGGTCCTGGCTGTCAAGCACGAGGACACCTTCTGTCATGCTGGCAAAGGCGGACTCCAGTTTTCCTTTCTCCTCATAGACAGATCGAATCTTTTCCTGGTGCTCCTCAACCATGCAATTGATATTTTTCGCCAACCGACCGATCTCATCATTCGATTCGACCAACAGAGTCCCCGGCAATTCCCCCCTGCATACCTTTTGCGTAAATTGCTCCACTTTCTCGATGGGCACCATGATTTTCCTGGAGAACATGAACGCGACGAGCAATGAAGATATCACCACAATGAGAACGTTCTCATAAATGTGAGCGTAGAGCAGATCGACAGATTTTTTCACGTCATAGAGAGGTCGGGCTAAACGTATGTAGCCCCCTATATCAGCGTTTTCCCTTATGGTGAAGGCGACATAGAGCATATCTATGCCCAGGGTATGACTATAGCGAATTGCTTCCCCCTGTCCTTTGATTCTCGCTTCCTGTACTTCTGAGCGGTTCAGGTGATTGTCCATCTGTGCCACTTCTCTTTCCGAATCCGCCAGAACCGAACCGTCTGCGCCAATCAGGGTTACCCGTGAGTGAGATATATCAGCCAGAGAGGATATCTGTTTTTCGATGTTATTTTTCGACAGCAGCCCAACGATTCGCACATGAGCCATCAGGTCGGTTTTCGTCTTTTCTGTGAGATCATCTTTAATCTGCCTGGCGGACATCATCCCAATGATAATGACCGCAAATAGGATTATCACGACATAGCTGATAAGTATTTTGTAGAACAGGCGGCTCTTCAACTACTCACTCCTGAATCCTGCACACCGGCGCGTGGCGGACCATTTTCCCCGTAACCATATACACCACCATGTCCGCGATTCCTACGGCATGATCGGAAATTCGCTCGAGACTCTTGGAAACCTGCATAATAATAAGAGATCTGTGTATCTTCCTCGTATCTTCCAGCATAAAGGTGAGGAGTTCGCGGAATACCTGCTCATTGAGGTTATCGATAATTTCATCATCCATCCTGACCTTCTGCGCCAGGTCCGTATCTTTATTTCCCAGTGCATCGAGGCTCTCCTTGATCATACCCCGTGCGATTTCGGCCATGCGGGGAATATCAATGTACGGTTTCATGGGCGGTTCTTCATTTAAAATAATGGCTTTCTCTGCAATTTTGGCCGCCATATCGCCGATCCTTTCCAGATGACCGTTGATTTTGATGGCCGTCGTGATGAACCTTAGATCCCGCGCCGTCGGCTGCCTCAAGGCAAGTATACGTATGCATTTTTCTTCAATCTCAACATCACGTTGATCGATTATCGCATCGTCGCAAATTACCTTGCGGGCGAGTTCCGTATCTCTCTCTACAAGGGATCGTACGGCCTGGTCAATCGCCTTTTCCACAAGGGCGCCTAAATAAAGCAGTCCTTCCCTGATGTCCCGGAGCTCCTTGTCATAATGGGTGCTGGTATGCCTTTTTTCCGCCATTGCTTTATCTCCCTAATTTACAAAGTGACAAATTAAAAATATTTGCTTATTGTCATTCCGAGGAGAGAAAAGACGAGGAATCTTAAGATTTCTCCCTCTGGTTGAAATGACAAGGGCTGTATTTCACAGAATACCCAATGCTATCATCCGAATCTCCCAGTAATGTAGTCTTCCGTNNTGTTTCACATCCGGATTGGTAAAAATCTTATCCGTGGTGTCATATTCGATGAGTTCACCTAAATAAAAAAATCCTGTTTTCGTTGAGACCCGGGCCGCCTGCTGCATGTTGTGGGTGACGATAATGATGGTATAGCTCTTTCTCAGTTCGTCCATTAACTCTTCAATTTTTGCCGTCGATATGGGATCAAGGGCCGATGTCGGCTCATCCATAAGAATTACATCGGGTTTCATGGCCAACGCTCTGGCAATGCATAGGCGCTGCTGCTGTCCTCCCGACAGGGTCATTGCCGATTTATCCAGTATGTCCTTCACCTCATCCCACAGGGCCGCCTGTTTCAGGCTCTCCTCCACAAGAATATCTAAATTGCTTTTGCTCATCATTCCCGCAAGCTTCGGCGCGTAGGTGATGTTGTTGAAAATGGATTTCGGGAAAGGATTGGGCTTCTGAAACACCATACCGATTTTTCTCCGGACATCGACGGGATCAACATCAGAGCTGTAAACATTTACACCCTCGAAAATGATTTCTCCCTCGACTCTCGTTCCGTCAATCAGGTCATTCATGCGGTTGAGCACCCGCAACAACGTGGATTTGCCGCAGCCGGAAGGTCCTATGAGGGCAGTGATTATGTTTTTTTTAAAATCCATGGTGATATCGGTCAAAGCCCTGTTGTCGCCATAATAGAAGTTCACATTCCTTAATTCGATTATATTGTTAGTTTCCACAATTACCACCTTTTTTTCTTCCTCATGTAACTTCTGATGACAATCGCGATAAGATTAATCCCCAGAACAAGCACCACAAGCACCAGTACTGTCCCATACTGAATCGGCCTTGTAGTTTCTATA
This sequence comes from Syntrophaceae bacterium, assembly GCA_017885225.1. GTDB lineage: Bacteria > Desulfobacterota > Syntrophia > Syntrophales > UBA2185 > UBA2185. The sequence goes on from JAFNGM010000256.1 coordinate 6,221, forward strand.
TTAGTTCCCGCGGTGGCAAGAACATAGATATGGTAGGGAAGCGCCATGACTTCATCGAAGATTGACCCGGGAAGCTTCGCCGTAAAGAACGCCGCCGCCGTAAACATGATGGGCGCTGTTTCACCGGCTGCTCTTCCTATACCAAGTATCGATCCTGTCAGGATTCCGGGCAGTGCTGACGGCAGAACAATTTTATAGATGGTTTGCCATTTCGATACACCGAGGGCGAGGGACGCCTCCCGGAACGTCTGTGGAACAGCTTTCAAGGCCTCTTCAGATGCACTAATAATCGTCGGTAAAACAAGGATGCCGAGCGTTAAAGCCCCGGACAGGATGCATGATCCAAACTGCAGAAAGAGAACAAAGAACCCGAGGCCGAATAATCCGAAAACAACCGAAGGCACCCCGGCCAGACAATTAATGCCGATGCGGATAAGCCTGACAAATTTTCCCTGTTTCGCATATTCAGCGAGATAGACGGCCGAAACTACGCCCAGCGGCATGGCCACCGAGATGGCTCCCACAGTAAGGTATAATGTTCCTATTATGGCAGGCATTATGCCGCCCTTCGTCATGGAGTCCGTCGGCGGGAGGATAAGAAAATCCCAACTGATCGCAGAAATCCCATGGAGCACGATATACACAATAATACCACCAAGGGCCAACGCAATCAATAATGCCGACAATCGAACAACGGTGAAAAACGCCTGCTGTTTGAAATATCGCCTTGTCATTGAGCTATGTTGCATTGCCTGCATGCTGCCCGTTTCCATTTCTAGAGGGTTGCCGATCCCACTTCTTTGAATTTTTGGGAAATATAGTCGGCGATGAGATTAAATACCAGGGTCAAAATAAACAACACAATGCCGGTCGCAAAAAGGGCATGGTAATGACCGCCGCCGAAAGGCGCCTCTCCCATCTCAGCGGCAATGCTCGCCGGCATTGGCCTTACCGAGTCAAAGATGCTCTCCGGAACGGCGGTCGCCCCCCCGGCCACCATGAGCACCACCATGGTCTCACCGATGGCCCTCGCCATGCCGAGGATTACTGCGGTGGAAATTCCTGACAGGGCAGCGGGGATGATGACCTTGATGATGGTCTCATATTTTGTCGCACCCAGGGCATATGATGCATCCTTGAATTCCTGGGGCACGGCGTAAAGGGCATCTTCCGAAATACTCGAAATCGTAGGTACGGCCATGATTGCCAGAATAACCGAGGCATTCACAATATTGAGGCCAGTCGGCAGATCAAAGGTCTCCTGCAGAAAAGGAGCGACGACAACCATACCGAAAAAGCCGAGAACCACGGAGGGAAGTCCCGCCAGAAGTTCAATGGTCGACTTCGCAATATCTTTGATTGAAGAGGGGGCAATCTCCGCAATATATACCGCGGAGAGAACCCCCAGAGGTACGGCAAGGAGACAGGAGCATAAGGTGACAACGGCGGAGCCTATTATCAGGGGCCATATCCCATAGGATGGTGGATCATACGTGGGATACCATTCCTTTCCGAAAATGAAATCACTCACGGATACCTCTTTAAAAATGGGAATTCCTTCCCGGAAAAGAAACAGCACAATAAGTGCCAGGGTAAGCACTGACGTGAAAGCAAAGACGGCAAGAATGCCTTTGATGACAGCTTCTTTGAGGTGTCTGGACATGGGCTGTTGTTATTTCTTCCGTTTTTTTGATGGTTTTTCTTTCGCCTCGCCCGCGACAGGAACGAATCCTTCCCTGGCAACCAGCTTCTGCCCGGCGGGACTCAATACGAAATTTATGAAACCGGCGACAACGCCTGCAGGCTGACCGTCGGTATACATATAAAGAGGTCTCGCAACAGGATACTCCTTCGAAAGGGCCGTTTGTGCCGAAGCTTTTATCCCATTGACACTCAACGCCTTCACCGATTTGTTGAGGTATCCGATACCGACATAGCCGATGGCGTACCTGTTTTTTGAAATGGCCTGAACCACGGCGCCGCTCGACGCCTGCATCTGGGCCCGTGGGCTTACTTTGGCATCGTTAAGCACAAGATGTCCCCAGGATTCAAAGGTTCCCGAACTGCTGTCCCTTGAAACAACGACGATCTGCAGATCATCACCACCGACTTCCTTCCAGTTTCTGATCTTGCCCTGATAGATCTGACTCAACTGGTCAGTGGTCAACCCATCCACCTTATTTCTCGGATGGACGATAGGGGTGAGCGCGTCAATCGCGACGATATGGGCTACAGGATCAACATTCTTACTTTTTGCGAGATCTATTTCTTTTGGCTTTATTTCCCTCGATGAAGTTGCAATATCCGCGGTTTTATCAATGAGACCCTTAATCCCTTCACCCGATCCGCCACCGGAAAGAGATATGTTTACACCGGGGCTTGCCTTCATATAGGCTTCGAGTGCCGCCTGGGTGATGGGTAACACCGTGGTAGATCCCTTGATGACAACATTGTCCGCAGCAACTGCAGGACCGACAACAAAAATTAAACACATCATACTTGTCAGTAATAATTTTTTCACCATTTTTTCCTCCATAAAATTAAAATTTTTTTGAATACACTTTTTATTCACCGCAGTCAGTATATATATGAATTGTTACAATTGTGTTAAAAAATGATGAAACTTATATTACACTTTTCGGATTCTTATATATTTTAATTTTTTCTGAGTTCTGTATGCTCTCAACCGATAATCGCTTCTTGACTATCCGCAAAAAACCATGATACACACCCCTCGCGTTTCCCCGGAAGATTATATTTATATATGTGATGCAGTCTCAACTTCAATGCAGGTAACGCCCCAAGATTATGGATAGTTTTCCGCTGGTTTCTGTCATTATCATTATATTCATAGCCCTCGTTTTTGATTTTATCAACGGTTTTCATGACTCTGCTAATTCCATCGCCACCATTGTTTCCACCCGTGTGCTAAGCCCAAAATATGCCGTTTTATGGGCGGCATTTTTCAATTTCGCGGCGATCTTCTTTATCGGCGTCCAAGTCGCAAAAACTATCGGAACAGGGATAGTGAATCCCGCTATCGTGGATAACGCGCTCATTTTCTCCGCATTAAGCGGCGCCATTATTTGGAATCTCATCACCTGGTGGCTGGGATTACCAAGCAGCTCTTCCCATGCCCTTATCGGCGGCCTCATAGGCGCGGGGCTTGTGAAGGGCGGAATGAAGGTTCTTGTCTGGAAAGGAATTATCAAAACGGCGAGCTTTATCATTTTATCCCCCTTTATCGGGCTGATGCTGGGCTTATTTTTGATGATCCTCACTTTGAATGCATCCCGGTTCGCTACGGTCGCCAGTGCAGACCGTATGTTCAGGAAATTTCAGTTGCTCTCTGCGGCAACGTTCAGTCTCGGCCACGGAATGAATGATGCGCAGAAGACAATGGGGATCATTGCGGTAGTTCTTTTCACGAACGGCTATCTTGGCCCTGCGTTTTATATACCTTTCTGGGTTGAATTCACGTGCTATCTGTTTATTGCCCTGGGAACCATGACAGGGGGATGGCGGATTGTCAAGACCATGGGAACAAAGATCACGAAGCTTCAACCCATAGGAGGCTTCTGCGCAGAGCCGGCAGCTGCCATTTCTATTATTGGCGCCTCTGTTGCCGGCATTCCCGTGAGCACGACACATACGATTACCGGTGCTATTATGGGTGTTGGATCAACGAAAAGACTATCAGCAGTTCGCTGGGGTGTGGCGGGAAACATCATCTGGGCCTGGATTTTAACGATCCCGATCTCCGGCATATTATCTGCCGGCATCTACTTTTCATTAACGGCGGTGTTTGTTTGACTTTCTACAAAACCATCAAATTCTTCGGCGTGACCTCGATGAAAAATTTTGATTTCGAATCATAATTCTTGATGCTATTCCCTCAATTGTTATGATATAAATAATAACGATTTGGATGTTTGGTTCTTTAAGGGATGCGCATTGAGAGCCGTAAATAATAGATAAATCATGGCAACAAGTTTTTATTACATTTAATTAAAAGAGAGCCACAATATGAAAGTAAAAAGTTTTTTAAAGATATTCGCTTCTTATCTAATCCTGGTCCTGCTGACGATCGCAGTCATGGATTTTTTTCTGACACCAAAAATTGAAAATGTTATGACTAAAAAAATCGAGGACGATATGTTCGGCATTGCAAGAATCATTACGCTTATGCCCAAGGATAGCCTTAAACATAGCGTTCCGGAAATTGCCAAACAGTTAAA
>JAFNGM010000257.1 GCA_017885225.1 Syntrophaceae bacterium
AATTTCCCGTTGGGTCTGATGCGGAAACCGCGGGTGGGAGCAATATTCTTAAAGTAACGATCAGAAATGATCAGGGTGAAGCGCTGACAGCATTATTCATTTCAAATTAAAGGTATAAATAATGAATGACAACCTTGAGTGCATCACATTGAGTCATTCCCGCGAAAGCGGGAATCCAGATGCTTATACCTTTAAAAAAGGAGATGTGACTCCTTTTTCCTCCAGATTGGCGTTAGATAATCAAACGGGTTTTACGCTGATAGAGATTCTTGTTTCCATTGCGGTAATGTCGATTATTGCAGTTATCGCCGGTGTTGGCCTTGTGGAAATATCCAAAGGGTATGTATTTTCCAGGAAAAATGCAATCACCACACAGCAGGGTCAAATAGCCGTGGCGAGGCTTAAAAAAGAGATCAGCAATATCCAGTTAGTTACGTCCAGTTCAGCAAGCTCAATAACATATAGCCGGTGCTCAGACAGTTCTCCTCCCTGTGCTCCTTTAAAGGAGCTTACAATATCCTGGGCTGGCGGCAACAGCCCTCTTTTGATAGATAGCGATATATTAGTTCAGCCTGTGACTAATTTTACTATAGCCTATTATGATTCTTATAACGGCGCCTCCTCTCCATCTTATTCGAGTACAAGATCAATCATTGAGATAACACTTCAATTAAGGGGTGCTGAAGATACACCTGTTAATCTCATTGACCGGGTAAATCTTTACCAGGAAACGGGAGGGTGAAGTATGGGCATTGCAAATCAAAAAGGCAATGTAATTACCTATGTGATAATCGCCATGTCCATGATCGCCGCGTTAGGTGTCGGAGCGCTCTATATGACATCATCATCTGCGTTAGGTGAGCTTGGCGCGAATAATTTAAATAGAGCCTATTTTCTTGCCCTGGCAGGAAAAGATTACGCCCTCATAAAAAATCTGGGAGATACCTCTGCCAGTTATCCGACCGGAAGAAATTTTACTTTAGCAAACGGGGATATATTTCAACTCGTTATCAATGGAAACAATATTACATCAACGGGCATTGTCAAGATAGGAACACCATATGAAGCGAGAAGAACAATCAATATTACCAAATTAGGCTTCGGTTCGCAGTCCGATATTTCCGGTTTTGCTGATATGACGCCAAAAATTCAGTCAGGCTCTTCTTTTGTACAGGTGAATGGAGCCGGTACCACAGCCAGTTTGGGTCGATGGGAGTCTGGTAGGTTTGGCGCCCTGTGGTATAGCGGAGGCGCCTTTCAGGGAAATTGTACCGGTGGAAAGTGTTCTTTTGGACCGGGATTGCGGGCTTTTTTTGTATTTAAATTTGATGCGGGCTCGACTGGAGATGGATTTACCTTTGCGTTCTTTAATGGCGACGGCGTTGATGCAAACGGTAATAAAAATGACATCAATTCCATAGGGGGAGATAGTGGAAGGGGTGAATTGCTGGGATATGCCGGTGATTCGCGTATTGATGCCGCCGGAACCAGTTTCTTGGATGGAAGAGGGGGCAGGGGTATTCAGCCGCCCAAAATGGCTATAGAATTTGATCCATACTCCAACTGTTGTGATGCCCCTCCATGCGGTTCCTGTAAAAATAATATATGTAGTTCTAACAGCAGATATGATGGGGATTATAACCATATGGCGTATGTTTTCTGGGGGGATACTACAATCAGCTCATGCCATATTCCTGCTACCATCGGGAGTAATACCTATGATGATAACAAACATGGTGCGGGAGCAGGTGGGGCAACAGATCCTGAAAATGCGCGGAGCTTCCGTAATACCGGTGGTATGGATACCACAAGCTATTTTAATGGGAGTGCCCTGGGATTTCCAAGTAATTGGTTATTGAATTCTCCGACAAACATATACGCTTTCCGGGTTGAGGTGAAGAGGGCTTACACGAAGAACAGCAATAACAATTATTTTTACTCGATAAATTCATGGATAAAACAGTGTAATCTTGCGGATTGCTCCGATGTAATTGTCAGCTCTCCCGGTTACGATGATACTAAAAATCCGTATGCCTCCCAGCCTACACTCATGAGGACAATCGAATTAAATCAAACGTATCATAATTATTTTAATACTTTTTTCTTTGGGTGGACGGCCGCAACGGGGAGCGCGACGCAAAATATCACCCTCAGCAATTTTAACATGAATTTTGTAAAGGAAACATCCGGCTGCGGGGGGTATGGGGTATGGAACAATCTGGGAAGCAGTGCCTATTTCCGTATCAGTGGCGTCGGGTGTAGTAACATTGCCAACAATGCATTTATCGGGAACATTGGTCCTTCAGGAACTATAGCCGGATTTACCAATGCGGCCTGTACCGTTCCTTCCACTCCCGGCAGCATAACCTTCGCGCAGGCATCGACGGCTGATACAAACAAAAATTGCGCGGTCTACTTTAGTGGAGTAGACAAATAACAGGGAGACAACGTGATCAGCGCTCACCTGTCACATTATAAATAGACCTTTCTCCCTCTATGCCTTTGAGATTAATATTGTCTATCTTTTCTACCTTAAAATAATCTTTCACGGCTTCATATGTTTCACTGCAGATGAGGATCTGATCTTCCAGGGCGATTCGCTCCAGTCGTGCCGCCAAATTCACGGGTTTCCCCAGGGCGGTATATTCTTTCCTGATGGCGGAGCCGAATATTCCGACCATGGAATCGCCCGTGCTGATTCCAAAGCCTACGGGGATCTTCATATTTTTTTTGCCCATTTCCTGGTTAATCTCATCAACCTTGCTCCGCATTTCGATGGCGCACGCCACCGCTCTCTTCGCGTCATCATCCTGGGTGATCGGCGCGCCGAATATTCCCATAATGCTGTCACCGATGTGTTTATCGAGGGTTCCGTTGAATTTGAAAATAATGTTATCGAGAGGGAAAAAGTAATGGAGATTCAAAAGCTCTGACAGCGCGGCAGGGGTTAACGTTTCGGATATTTTTGTGAAACCGCGTATGTCCGTAAAAAGAATAGTCACTTTCTGGTTTCGGGGTTCCAGATTATGACCGAATTTCTGCAGTTCGTTGAGAACCTGAGACGGTACAAATTGTTTTAATCTTTTTTTTACATGAAATTCTCTAATCTTCAGCCGGAGTTCTTTATTGTCAAAGGGTTTTGTCAGAAAACCGTCNNATAATCTCCGGATTGAGCTTGTTGATCTCCGTCAATGTTTCCAAACCGTCAAGACCGGGCATTTTGAAATCGCAGATAACCGTTTCAATTTCGTTTATATGGTTCCGCACCATATCGACGGCCTCCATGCCGTTCTCTGCCACCATGATTTCGTAACCATCCCTTTGGAGTACTTTTCTAAGAGATATGCGTACGCCCTCTTCATCGTCTACAACTAAAATTTTTATCATGATGTCCTCGCTTTCGCCGGGAGGTCTATGGTAAACGTAGTACCCCTGCTGGGCTTGCTGCTCACGGAAATAAGCCCCTCATGTTTTTTTATAATCTCATGGGATATGTAGAGCCCTAAACCTGTTCCGGAACCCACTTCCTTGGTGGTGAAAAATGGCTTAAAAATATCTTTGATGACCTCAACAGGGATTCCATTGCCCGTATCATGGCATTCTATAGTAATACTGCTTGTTTCTTTACTGTATCGCGTCTTCAGGGAAATAGTTCCCTTGCCGTCCGGTAAGGCCTGGTGGGCGTTTTTTATTATATTAATGAAAACTTGACCAAGGTTTGCGAAATTGCCGTTCACTCTTGGGAGACCTGCTTCGTAATCTTTTTCAATGATGACCTCGGATTCTTTAAACTGATTGTGCAGTATTCGCAATGTGTCATCTAACAATGCGTTGATATCGACATCCTCAACATAGGTTTGCGTCTGGCGTGACAAACCCAGAACGCTTTTTACGATCGTTTCGGCTCTTCTGAGTTCCTTCAAAGAAAACTCCAGATCCTTTAACACTTCATCATCAACAGCCCTTTTATCCGTCTGCTCATTGAGCAGCTCTATATCCGTCTGAATCAGACTTGATGTGCTTGCCAGGGGATTATTCAGCTCATGGGCAATGCCGGCGACAAGCTGACCAATAGCGGCAAGGCTTTCCGACTGAATCAGCTTTTGTTGCGTCCGGTCTTTCTCTTCGAGAGCTGCCTTGCGGGAATTGATCAATGTCTGGGTAAAAATTCCATATATAAGCACAAAGACGACAATGAGTGTACGTGAGAGAACTTGTTCTGATGTCAGAGAATCAAGAATCCAGTAGATTATTACCATGACAATGGCAATTAATACTAACCCATTCTTTTCTATTTGTTGCCGGACTGTGATTTTATTGCTCATTATGTATCTGTTTGTATTTCGTATGCGGTGTGTTGCGATCAGGTAATCATAACGAGTGTACCTTATGTAAAAAGGTGTCTGTTGTCAACTAATTCCTGATTTAAACACGATTTGATATTTGCATTGACAACCTGTGCATGATAGCGTTTCGCGCTTACTATCATTCATTCACTATCCTTGGAAAATTATCAATGAATCTTGGCTTAACGAGCGCGACGGGACTCGTCGTTGCGAGCATGATCGGGTCTGGTGTTTTTTCAACCAGCGGATTTCTTCTGGCGGATCTTGGTTCCCCCTGGTTTGTGCTGCTTGCATGGGCAGTGGGAGGAGTGCAGGCCGCGTTAGGAGCTTTATGTTATGGTTCCCTCGCTCGACGTATCCCCGAGTCCGGAGGAGAGTATTGTTTTCTGTCTCGAACACTGCATCCGGCTGCCGGATATGTCGCAGGCTGGATTTCTTTGCTTGTCGGTTTTACCGCGCCGCTGGCGGCAGCGGCTTTTGCGTTCGGCAAGTATGCACAACCGTGGTTGGGACACGTTTCACCCGCTTTTAGCGGCTCAATACTGATATTGCTTTTTGCCGTCATACATGCGATTGAGGTTCGTCGCGGCGCACAAGTCCAAAACTGGGCGGTATTAATTAATGTTGCTCTGATCGTGGTATTTGTCGCGCTGGCTTTTGTCCAGTTGAAGCCATACACAGTCGAAACCTATTCGGAATTTTCGGTTTCAGCCTTCGGGATTTCATTGGTGTGGATTTCCTTCAGCTATTCCGGCTGGAATGCGGCAGTGTATATCGGCGGCGAAGTACGTGATCCGAAACAAAATTTGCCAAGATCTCTCCTTTTGGGTACCACGTGTGTGACAATACTGTACTTGGCGTTAAACGCAGTCTTTGTGTTTTCTGCACCTCTCACTGAGTTAAGCGGTCAACTGGAGGTGGGAAGGATCGCGGCGCGTGCTATCGGCGGGTCCATTCTTGAAGAAGCCGTGAGCGGCATAATCGCACTCGTTCTGATCAGCAGCGCATCATCGCTTGTGATGGCGGGACCTCGGGTTAGTGCAAAAATGGCAATGGACGGTTATCTGCCTGCCTGGCTGAATGTTGCTGACGGGCCGCCGCGGGCCGCCATTGCCCTTCAGGCTGCCCTCGCAGTAATTCTGCTCTGGACTTCTTCTTTTGAAGCGCTACTGACCTACATCGGATTTACACTCGGCATAAGCACTGCGGTGACGGTAGTTGCGCTGCTTGTTCTCAGACACCGTGAGGGCAAGAGTTTGCGTATACCCGGCTTTCCCGTTGTCCCATGGCTCTTTCTCTGCGGCGTTGTCGCCATGACGGCATTTGCCGTTGTACAGAAGCCGGTGGAATGCCTGGTGGGATTTGGCACCATACTGGCAGGATTGATAGCGTGGCTCTTCAACCGTCGTGCATTCTGTAAGAACGATTAGCACCGGGAATAAAAATATGAGAAAAAAGCTAATGTGTTTTGGTCTTCTCTTTTGATGTCAAGAGCAAAAAAATTAAATAGTTATACAAACGTGATGAATGCATATCAGCCAAAATATATAAGCTTGCTCACCACGCAAGGATGGTCTGTCGTGACAATTATGGGTTCTATTCTGTTCAATTCTTCAACATCCCACTTATCGTCACTTTTTCTCAACAGATCAAGCGCTTCTTCCCTGGAGGAAGCCAGCACAACCACCTCTGCCTGCATATAATTATCCTTGTATATATGGGGCTCATTAAACATGGACCAGCTGGAAAACTTTTTGCTGTGTCGCCAGATGAATATCTTCATAATAAGTTCTTCTCCCATTATTCCTCCATGACGGGTATTTCGAGCTTCAAAAGGGGTGCGTGCTGCTGTGCGCCATACACATCCGTGTCGCCGACAGAACCGGACACAACAGGACGGACCAGGGATATTTTTATCGCCCAGGCGGGATCGAAATGAACAATTGTTGTTATTGTATCGATCGGTATGCCATAGATGCGGGCAATGAGTTCCTTGGTAAAGAATTGCCGTTCTTTGAGGTACACATAATCTTCTTCATTTTTGAACATAATATCCAGGGTCAGTTCGTACGGTCCGGCATTCTTGCTGCGGATTACTGCCGCCCTCTCTGTGATGGGTACGGTTTTCACTATGACACCTCACATACACGCATGGGAAAGAGGGATAGTGGATCTTCAACGACCATGAGGTGGTAGATGTTGAATTCATACACCTCACCGCAGGGAATATCGGATGGGCTGTATGGAAACGCGAGATTGCCGGCGGTGGCGATTCTTCCCCGGTACCCGTAATGCAGCAATGCGCTGCGTACATGCGCGCAAATGGAATCGGACTGATCCTGATTGCCTGCAATTACTTCGCTTACTATGCCGAGTTCGTGGGAGGCGCGGTTTTGTTCCGGTTCCTGCATTCCCATGACACCGTTTTTTCCATATACATGAAAAAAAATTTTTACGCCGCCGCCGACGTTTTCCATGACCTGTTTCCTTATCTCATCGAGAACTGAATCTATAGTACCGATAAGTATGGGATCTCTGACGCCTCCAATCGAAATTGTCCGGAAACCGGCAGATCTGACCCCTTCAAGTTTTACCGTATAGGGAAAGACAGGATTGAAGCGAGTTCCCGATACCCGCGCGCGTCCTTCTTCAAGGCTTTCAAAAATTGTATCCGTAAGATCAAGACTTCCGCCGGGACCCGGCAGATTATAGGGGTCGGACTTTTCATACATGGTGTGGGCTGCCGTCGACATGCGGGTGAAGTTTCTCTCGTCACTGAGTGCCTCGAGTTCGAAATAGTTGTCATACAGAAAACCCATTACGCAGTCGCGGCCGCTTCCCGGTGATGCGGCGATGGCAGCGCACTCAAGGATTTTTCCCATGTGCAGGGCAAGGCCGGGGTTGAACCCTTTCATCAGTGCCGGCGCGGCAAACGGCACCGGATCATAGCATCGGCCGCAAAGAACGACCTGGCAGTCTTCTGTCAGTGCATGAATAACAGGCTCAGCGCCCATCTGGGCAACGATGCGGACACTCCGATTGACATCATCAGCACTTATTTCCGGCGCAGGATAGAGGGGTTGCACACGACCCCGATGGAGTGCATCCAGCACGGTATCCTTTGCAATATCAGCGTAGATAAGGGCCATGCGAAACGAAAGCGACTCCTCTGCGGCAATTTCATGTATTATTGCTTCTGTCCAGTCAATATGCGGGCGGGCGCCGCTTCCCCCGGCGGACCCGATAATGCAGGGTATGGAACGTTCTACAGCCGCCTTCAGCATAATTCTGAGATCGCGCTTCACAGATTGTCGCGACGTGAATGATTTCCCCGCTCCTAAATAGTAGGGGCCGGGATCAGTGCTGCCCGCATCGACGGCGATGAGGTGGGGATTTTTATCCATGCCTCTGAAAAAGGATTTTTCCGGGAATCCGTACCCGAGGATTGCCGTGGGCGAGAGAACTTTGAATCCGGTAGCGAGCGCATT
>JAFNGM010000258.1:0-7810 GCA_017885225.1 Syntrophaceae bacterium
GGGAGGTGTTGGCAAATTTCCTATATACTTACTTTAGGAGAATCAATTATATGTCTGAAAAAAAACCAGATATATGGATGTCGTGGGTAGCTCTGGCTACCGCGATCATGGCGGTCCTTGCCGCGGTTACTACACTCTACCTGGGGAAATACTCATCCCGTGCTATTCTGAATCAGGGACAGGAAACGAGTCAATGGGCGTATTATCAGGCGAAAAGCATCAAATCGTACATTTATGAAATACAGAAGCAAAAGCTGGAATTGGATACGATGGCGCCGGCTGCTAAGCCAAAGGCTGTGAAGGACAAATATGCCCAGCTCATAGCCAATTATGACAAACAGATTACACGCTACGACAAGGAAAAGGAGGAGATCAAGGCAACCGCCGATGGTCTGGCAAAATCGAAAGAAGAAGCCCAGAACCGTGCGGGTAATTTCGGGTACGCCCTCATTTTCCTGCAAATCGCGATCATGCTCTCATCCGTTTCCGCGTTGACGAAAAAGAAGCCGCTCTTCTATGTCGGACTGGCGACAGTGAGCGGGTGGCTATTTTTCTTTTTAGATGCGATTTTTTTATTCCATTAAGCACGAGGGAGTTTATCTATGAAAGAATTTGATCTTGAGGCTCTTTCTGATTTCGACGGCAAAAACGGCAAACCTGTCTATATCGCGCATGGGGGAAAGGTCTATGATGTCAGCCAGAGCGGTCTCTGGGAGGGGGGATTGCACATGAACCGGCATCATGCAGGACGGGATCTCAGTTCGGAATTCCCGGCGGCGCCCCATGATGAAGAGGTATTTGAAAGATACCCTCAGGTGGGGGTATTAGCCAAGAAGACCGAACCTCAGAGATCGATGCCGGCTTTTGTGTCAGCCCTCGTTGACCGCTTTCCCTTTCTCGAACGGCATCCCCATCCCATGACGGTTCACTTCCCCATTGTATTCCTTCTGTCCGTCGCCTTCTTCAATATTTTGTATCTGTTTACCGGTATAGTATCTTTAGAAACCACCGCCTTTCATTGCTTAATAGGCGGGATTCTATTCTTGCCCGTGGGAATAGTAACAGGGTTCTTCACGTGGTGGTTAAATTATCTGGCGAAGCCGATGAAACCGGTGGTGTGGAAAATCGTGCTCTCAGGCGTGCTTGTCGTTCTTGGTGCGGGTGTTCTTTTCTGGAGAATTGCTGATCCCGGCATTCTTAATAATTGCGGGCCAGCACGTATTGTATACCTGCTGATAACCCTGTCATTCGCTCCCCTTGTGTCCCTCATCGGCTACCTCGGGGCGGGTCTGACCTTTCCTGTAAGAAAAAAATAAGGCGGGACTTTCTCTTTTTAAATTCCTAAGAAGGCCTCTTTTACCTTTTCGTTTTCCAGAAGCTCGCATCCGGGCCCTTCCAATACAATGCGCCCGTTTTCCAGGACATATGCCCGGTTGCACATTCCCAGGGTCTGTCTTACATTCTGCTCCACCAGAAGGACCGTGACCCCCGCTTCGTTGATCTTCTTCACCATATTGAAAATATCCTGAACAAGTAGAGGAGCGAGTCCCAGCGACGGTTCGTCAAGCATCATGAGCTTGGGTAATGACATAAGTCCCCTGCCTACGGCGAGCATCTGCTGTTCTCCGCCGGACAGTGTTCCCGCGGTCTGCTTTTTTCTTTCCTTGAGCCTTGGAAACAGGCCATAGACATACTCCATGGTATCACCACGTTTGCGTTTGGCCTCGCCGTTGAGAGAACCCATGATCAGGTTTTCCTCTACGGTCATTTCCGGAAACAGGCGCCTCGCTTCCGGAACGTGGACAATACCGTACTCGATAATCTTATTTGCCGGTGTATGGTCGATACGCGTGCCGCTGAACTCAATTGTCCCTTTTTTTGGGGTGAGGAGGGCGGATATGGTTCTCAACGTCGTGGATTTCCCCGCGCCGTTGGAACCGACCAAGACCACTATTTCTTTTTCTTTCACCTCAAAGGAAACATCCCAGAGTACCTGGAGGTCTCCGTAAAACACGTTTATTCCCTTAACACTGAGCATACGCCTCTCCCAGATACGCCTCGATCACTGCCGGATTATTAGCTACCTCGTGGGGCGTGCCTTCCGCAATGGTCTGGCCGAAGTTGATCGCGTGGATTCGATCGGATATGGACATAATGACTTTCATAATGTGCTCTACAATCAGGACGGTAATGCCGCTATCCCTCATTTTTTTGATCAGCTCTATGGCTGCATCCAGTTCTGAAGGGGTCAGGCCAGCCGCCGTTTCATCCAGAAGGATGAGTTTCGGCTTCGTTGCCAGGGCTCTGGCAATCTCCAGCCGCTTCCTTTTCCCTATAGGGAGACTCTTCGCCAGCTTGTCTTTCTGGTCCATAAGGTCACTGAATTCCAGGATTCTGAGCGCCTCGCCCTGCGCCTCTTTGATAGAACCAACGCGGCAGAAGGCGGACGCCGTCACGTTATCCAACACCGTCATCCTGGAAAGTGGTTTGACTACCTGAAACGTCCTGCCGATCCCCATATGACAGATCACGTGAGTTTTTAATCCTTTCAGGCTTTTGCCCTCAAAGAATATATCACCGGAAGTGAGGGTGTAATACTGGTTGATACAATTGAAAATGGTTGTCTTTCCTGAGCCGTTGGGACCGATAAGTCCCACAATTTCTCCTTCATTAACATGGAAGGTGACGTTACCGACCGCCCTCAGTCCCCCAAACATTTTTGTAAGATTTTTCACTTCCAGGAGTGCCATATCTCTTCTCCACTATCAGTATCGTTCGCTTGATGCTCTGACGCGAAAAACATTTCTCTTTATTTTCAGCCAGTCACCCACCACACCGTTCGGCAGAAACAGGATCACAAAAATAACCAGGAGGCCAAAGACCAGTGCATGGGCTTCGCTTGTCCATGAGGGGGCCAGACCAAAAAACGCGCTTCTGAAAGTTTCCTGGAGGCCTACCATAATGAATGCGCCCACGGCAGGTCCCATTATCGTCGCCACTCCTCCCACAATGCCCACGAGGATCGCCATAATGGATATGTAATGGAGGGAAAACACGACATGGGGATCAATGAAGCCCATGTAGTTCATGTAAAACGCTCCTGCCATTCCTGTGAAAAATGAGCTTACCAGAAGGGATATATTTTTATAGAGCGTTGTGTTGATGCCCAGGGATTCCGCCGCATCCTGATCCTCCCGGATCGAAACAAAATAGTACCCCCATTTGGATTTCATAATCAGGTGTATGACAACTATGCACATAAAGGCAAGGGCAAGGGCCATATAGTAGTAGGGAAGTTTGCTTCTGAAGGTCTGAATAGTGAGAATCCCCACCATTCCATCCGTCAGGCTCTCCCAATTGGTTGCGATGAGTCTGAATATTTCGCCGCCGGCAAGGGTGGCAAGGGCAAAGTATGGACCTCTTAATCGAAAGCATACCCAGCCTACAAAGAGACCGATCAGCATGGCAACAATACCACCGAACGCCATGCCCCACCAGGCGGAAATTTCCAGTTTTGTCACAAAGATCCCCGCGGTATAGGCCCCTATTCCGAAAAACATGGCATGTCCGAAGGATACCTGTCCTGTGTACCCTGCCAGCAGGTTCCATGCGGACCCTATGACAACCCACATAAGGGTGATGATGACCAGATGGAGATAGTAATCAGAAGTGACGAGGAATGGAAATGCAACCGCAAGAAGTCCCAGAATGATGTACGGAATATGCTTTTTCTCCATAGTTACCTCTTATATTATACTTTCGTCAGGCGCTTTAAGCCACCCGGCAAGAACACCAGGACAAGCACGAATATGACAAAGCCGACCATTTCCTTATAACCCATACCGATATACGTCGCACCCATAGATTCTGCAATGCCCAGGACAAGTCCCCCGACTATGGCGCCCACCGTACTCCCCAGTCCTCCCAGTATGGTGATCACGAAGGCCTTCAGGGTGAAGGGGCCGCCGATATCGGGGAAAAGATAGAAAATCGGTATTAATAAACTCCCCGCCGAGGCTACAAGCGCTGAACCTAACCCAAATGTAATGATGGTTATCCGACCGCTGTTCACACCCATCAGGGTTGCCGCGTCTTTATCCTGGGCAGTCGCCCTAATGGAGCGGCCCAAATCCGTTTTCAATAAAAACCAAAAAAGGAGCGCCGTAAACGCAACGGCGATAATAAACGCAAAACACATAGGCTGGTTGAAAGAGATGTCGCCGATAAAAAATGCCGCCGAGCTGTATGAAGTCTCCACCGTTTTATAATCGGAAGTAAAAATAAACCTGGCGATCTCCGTCAAAACTATCCCAATGCCCACGGTCATCAAGACTTGATTTTCAGGGAGGATGGATTCAACTTTCATCAAAGGGTTCAGAAACAGTTTTTGGAGAACAACACCTAAGAGAAATAAAGAAGGCATGGTAACGAACAGCGAGATGTAAGGGTCGATTTGAAACGCGTGATGCAGCACAAAGGTGATATACATGGCTACCATCATCAACTGTCCATGGGCCAGATTGATGATGCCCATGACACCCATAATCAGTGTCATCCCGATGCCGATCAAACTGTAGATTCCTCCGATAAGAATCCCCGCGACGAGTGTCTGGATAAAGACATCCATGTGATGGTCCTTTCAAAAAAGCCCTGAGACATGTCGTGAAATTACAACTTAGGAGCTGTCACGCAACAGTTATTCCGTGACAGCTCCTAAGCGTATTTGAAGTGCCGCCACGATGATCGAGGCGGCAGTTTATTAATGGCATGATTCTGTCATTTGTATTGCCAGGTTTGCAGCCAGTCTACGGGATAGACGAATTGTTTCGAGGCCATACTGGAAGGCCAGACCAATTCAAGCTTTCCGTTTATCCACTGAACGACGTAGGTTGGCAGCTTGTTCTGATTTTTAAACTTATCGTAGGATATGAATTTAACCGGACCAAAGACGGTCATCGCATAGGTTTCGGACAATGCCTGCTTGATATCGTCAGGGTTAAATGATTTTGCCCGGATGAGGGCATCAGCGATAATTTGCGCGGCCGCATAGGCTTCTGCGCCGTGATATTCCGTGTCGTCCTTATACCTGGCTTTGTAATTCTTAAAATACTGCATCGCCCCCGGATAATCCAGGCTCTGATACCAGAGGGTGGCCGAAATTACTTTTTCGGCAGCGACTCCGGCGTTCTTCATGAATTCCGGCATGGTGAAGCCCGCCGCCCCGCCGATAAACATCTTCGGTGTTAATTTCAATTCTTTCGCCTGTTTCATGAGCAGAGAAGCATCCATGATATAGGACACCATATAGATTATGTCTGGATTGAGCTGTTTCACCCTGACGAGAACAGGTTTGAAATCAATTCCGCCCGCTTCATATCCCTGCTTAAGAAGTACCTTGTAGCCTAACTTCGTGCAGGTTTCCTCAAATGATTTGGCGCCTGACGTACCGAACAGGGAATTTTCATTGAGAATTACGACTGTTTCCGGCTTTACGATTTCAGTAAGAAGCGATTCGATCGCCCCGGCATACTCACTGACCGGAGGATTCAAACGGAATACATAATCCCAGCCTGAGGTGGTAATTCTATCAGCAGAGCCCGTATTGACGAGAAAGGGTATGCGGTTTTGCTGAGCCACGCCGGCCACGGCATAGGTAACGGAACTGGAATAGCCGCCGCCAAGCATGACAACCTTGTCTTTGTTGATCAGTTTTTCCGCGACCGATCGACCCACTTCAGGTCGCCCCGTGTCATCTTCCATAATCAATTCGATCTTTTCCCCTTTAATACCGCCCTGTTTATTGATTTCATCCACGGCCATTTCAAAGGACCGCTTTTCAATCTCTCCAAATTTTGCTTCGGCGCCTGTGAGAGGCAGAACAATNNTACCTCCTCCTATTATTTTTCTATAAGTGCTATCGTATAATGTAAATAAATGATGTGTGCCTGTCAAGCAGAATGAGCATTTTCTGTATATTTTTATAAGCGGCTTCCATGATAATGAGTTTTTACAACAATCAGGATGATTGTGCATTTGTTAGGACAACACAGGTGATACTATATGTGCTGATTGGTACCAAAACGCGTCAAAAGCACACCTCCCAGGCCGAGGACTATGGCGCACACCTTGACCATCCAGCCCACATAAGGTATCCACCCGATCAGCCACAGGACGATGAGCCCCCAGACCGTTTCCCGCATCATGCTTTGATCCTGTCTTTTGAGAATGGCGAATAATTTCTGACCAACAAGCTGAGATACGGAGATAAAACCAATGAGAACCGCGCAAAGGACAATGGCCATTTCCAGGGGAATCAGCACAATACCGACAACCGAAACTGCCAGAAGCACTGCTAAAGGAACAACCAATACCAGCCCGGCAAGACCCCAGACAGTAACCTTGAACGGCTTTTCCCTCACGGCTGCCGCAATAAGCCGCACGGGCTTCGGAATAAGGAAGACAGTGAGGACGGTGAGGAGCAGAACACCCAGAAAAATGGCAACAGAAACAATGGCAAAAATCCAGGACCATCCTTCCCATTCTTCACTCAGGGCGTTCGCGATGGCCGAAGAGATATCGTCTGCATTGATCTCGGTAACATTACCATGAACCTCTGCTCCCCTCCCCCTGACAATGATGCCCCCGAGGGCAAACACATTTCCGCGAACCACAGCGGTTCTTGTCAAAACGACGGAACCCCCAAGGGAAACGATATTGTTTTCTACGACACCCTCTACGGTGACCTGCCCGCCGATCGCCAGGACATTATGAACCTTCGTACCCTCCTCAATAGTCACATCGCTGCCGATTTTCACGACATTCGAACTTTCCGCTCCAACTGTCGTGACAAAACAGAGCAATAAACCTGCAACGAGAATCAGTAAGGTCTTTTTCTTCATGTCCTATCCCCTTCCAGGACTGACAACGTTAAAACTCTACACTATTGCTGCTTTTCCCTATGGCCTCTCCCGGGATGGTCGGCTGCGCTGGCGGATATATTCAAATACAATAGGGAGTACCGAAATTATAATGATCGCGAAGATGACAAGCGTGAAATTCCTCTTCACTACCGGCAGATTTCCGAAATAATAACCCCCTCCAATAAAAATCGCCACCCATACAATACTGCCCAGTACATTGTATAAGGTAAAACGCGCATAGGTCATATTCCCGATACCGGCCACAAAGGGGGCAAATGTACGTATGATCGGTATGAATCTGGCAATGACTATTGTTTTGCCCCCGTGTTTTTCATAAAACCTATGGGTTCGATCAAGATATTCCTTGTTGAGAAAACGGACATTTTCTTTGTGAAACACTTTCGGCCCCACGAACTGTCCAATGGCATAGTTCACCATGTTTCCCGCCACCGCGGCAATTGAGAGGAGTATCAACAGCCATTCGATCTCCAACAATCCCAAGGCAGCAAACGTGCCCAATCCAAAGAGGAGAGAATCCCCGGGGAGAAAAGGAGTGACGACGAGACCGGTCTCGCAGAAGATCACCAGGAAAAAGATAACATACGTCCAATTACCGAATGCCTGGATTATCAATCCCAGGTACCGGTCGAGATGAATAAAAAAATCAGAAATATAAATAATAAGTTCCATATTCCATTACGAACTCGTGTCTCCATTTCTTGCTGTGTAGTATAAGAAAGGAACTTTTATGTCAATAGCAAAGAAGAACGCAGCGCGTATGGGTGCTCATCCGGTTATTTTTTTATTGCTATTTTGTGTTGTATTCGTATAAGGAAGATTTTCTGGAGATGAATATATGCATGAACTTTCCGTTACAGAAAGCATCCTTA
>JAFNGM010000258.1:7835-36319 GCA_017885225.1 Syntrophaceae bacterium
GTCGGCGACTGTATTCAGCAATACTTTGACTATCTCAGCAAGGGCACCATTGCCGAAGGAGCGGTAATCGATGTGGAAACATCACCGATTATCTTTCAGTGCAAAGAGTGCGCACACACATTCGAAGTTTCTTTTAAAGACTCAAAGGATTTCGCATGTCCTCGCTGCAAGGGGATAAAGAGTTCGCTCATTTCCGGCCGGGAATTTTATATTAAGGATATAACAATTTCATAAACCATGAGGTGAGAGAATGGCTGACATACGTTTGATAGAAATAAAGGAAGACATCCTGTCCGATAATAAGAATCTCGCGGATGAAATCAGAGATATGCTCCGCGTGCATAATGTTTTTATGCTGAACCTTATGGCATCGCCGGGAGGTGGCAAGACGAGTCTCATCGTAAACACCATCCGCAGGATGAAGGATACGTGCAGGATCGGGGTAATTGAAGGGGATATAGACTCCATGGTGGATGCAGAAAAGGTGGTCCAGGAAGGCATCCCCGCCGTTCAGTTAAAGACAGGGGGATTTTGTCATCTTGACGCGACCATGATTAAGATGGCTCTGGACGAGATGGATCTGAAAAATCTCGACCTCGTCATAATCGAAAACATCGGGAATCTCGTCTGCCCGGCGGAATTTGATACGGGCGCCCATAAAAACGCCATGATCCTGAGTGTCCCGGAGGGGGATGACAAACCCCTTAAGTATCCCCTGATCTTCAGCGTGTGCGATATCCTCGTCGTGAACAAAATAGATTATCTTGGTGTCGCCGATTTTGATATGAGCGCCATGAAAGAGAGAGTCATCACGCTGAACCCTGGAATCACTATAATCGAAGCTTCCTGCAAGACAGGTGAGGGCATAGAAAAGTGGACTCACTGGCTCGCGGATGAAATGAACGCCTATCAACGCGCGGTTACATAAACAACCAGCCATGGACGAATACGAAACTCTGCGCGAAATTCTTGATGCCCATCCTTCCGGTGCGCCGTTGAAATAAAGAACGCGATTGCCGTCGTTGATATCGAAAGGTGTATCGGCTGCGGACTCTGTGTAACTGCATGTCCGGCGAAGGCCATGATTTTTGTGAGGCGAAGCGAATCGCCCGACATCCCTGCGACGCGTGATGATTTGGGATTGAAGGTGCTCACGGAAAAGGGCAAGCTGGAACGTTTTTTAAAATTTACTACACGGTAATGCAAAAAAAATAATCAGCAATAATAAAATAGTGCTTGATTTATTCAATGAAATTAGGTATAAGTAAATCATAATAAAAGACGAAATGAGGGTATAAGAAAAGGCGGTCTCACAGGTAATATTTCCAAACTTTTTACCGCAGAGATTATTCCTGCGGGGCTGTGAGAATAGGCCGCAATTGCACTGTCGACTTCCGGGAGAAGAGATCACATCCTGCTTCAAAGAGAGAGGGGATCTGACTTCCGACAAATATGAAGGTACTCAATAACTGCTCCGGGCGAACCTTCAAGAAGGAGGTAGTGCAACATGTCTTTTAATAGAGGTCGCACCGATCTACCGGTTCTGCTGCTTCACAACATCGATCCCTCATGGGATCCCTCCGATATAGATCTCGCTTACCAGGAAGTTACAAGACTTGAATCAGTCCTCCACACAGAGGGCCATCCCGTCAACAATGTTCCTGTGCACGATTCCGATCTTCGCTCCCGCCTCATTTGTCATGAACCCGATGAGCATATCGTCTTCAATTGGTGTGAAGATATTCCCGGCGTGCCGCACAGCGAAGCGCTCGCCGCCGGGATGCTGGAAGAGATGCATTTCACTTATAGTGGATCAACGCCCGAAGTGCTGCATTCGTGCTGGGATAAGCAGGGAGTCAAACGCCTGTTGGAAATGGCCGGAGTGCCGACGCCCCCCTGGCGTATGTACGATTCGCCCGCTATTAATGATTGGCATTGTTTTCCGGCAATTGTGAAACCCTCCCGGGAGCACTGCAGTTATGGTCTCACTACTGATGCCGTTGTCATGTCAAAAGAAGAACTGAAAGAACGTATTGCATATATACTCGATGTATTCCGCCAACCCGCTATTGTCGAGGATTTCATTGACGGACGGGAATTGCACGTTTCTCTCTGGGGTAATGGTCGTATTGAGATGCTGCCGCCCGCAGAAATGGATTTCACTGCTTTCGATGATGTGCGTGACCGCCTCTGCACATACGATTCCAAGTTCAAGCCGGGATCAACCCATTATGTGAAGATCGGTCTGCAGTTGCCCGCACTCCTGAACGAAACGGAATATGAACAATTAAAGCACACCAGTATCCTTGCATACAAAACCACGGGGTGCCGCGACTATGCGAGGCTTGATATCCGGATCAGGGACGGCGTGTTCTATGTGCTGGATGTAAACCCGAATTCCGATATCACTGCAGACGCCAGTATGGCCTGTGCTGCCGAAGTCGCAGGCTACTCATACGGAGAAATGATCAGCCGTATCGTAAATCTCGCCGCCCGGCGACATCCCGTCTTTAAAAAACTCACTTCATCAAAGAAGGCCATATAGCCGTCACAGTATCTTCCTGTTTATTCTCTTATATACCACGCATTACCTGCGCTCCCGCGCAAACGGCCTGGCCGAGGGAGATGCAGCCGTCGTTGGTAGGTAATAGATGATGAAAGTATACAACGAAGCCCGCTTTTTCAAGTTCTGAAATCGTTCCCTCCGTGAGGATGCGGTTTTGAAAGCACCCTCCGCTGAGGACAACACGGTCGATTCCCGTGCGCCTCCGTATTGCTTCCGCCATATCCCGGAAAACAACCGGCAGGGTCACA
Source organism: Syntrophaceae bacterium (assembly GCA_017885225.1). Taxonomy (GTDB): domain Bacteria; phylum Desulfobacterota; class Syntrophia; order Syntrophales; family UBA2185; genus UBA2185. The sequence continues at coordinate 10,650 of JAFNGM010000258.1, forward strand.
TGGAAGGCACAGGCAATTTCAGTTTTGTTTCTTCCCTTCCTTATTTCATCCACAATGTTTCGGATCATAGGCGAAAAGTCGAGACACAGAACATTTCCCGTCTCGCGTATATCAACCGGTAACAAGACATCTGTCTTTCCCTTCGCCATTGCTTCGAGTTCCATCGCAGCCTGTCCTTCAAAGGTTACCATCTTGCGAACTCCCAGCAGGGCAGCAACACCGTCAAAGAGCCTCCCCAGGCTCGACGTCAAAGGGGAATTAAATTTTTGCACCATGATTCTGTTCATTGTTTCATAATAACTCTTCTCCGGAACGATCTGTAATTCCTCTGCTGCTTCCTGCCAGTTATTGCCGTATGCTTCTCTCAGGAGACTCACTGCAATGCGCCAAGGCTCCCGGATGGCCTTCTCCCCGCCAGGAAGAAGATAATTCATGATATGGCCAATGCGCGTGAAAGCCGCTTCTTCGGCAACGAGGAATTCCCCGCCCCACACGGTGCCGTCCAGACCGTATCCGGTCCCGTCCATGGCCACGCCGATAACCTCACCCTCGATACCGTGTTCCGCCATGGCGCTCACGATATGCGCATGGTGGTGCTGGACCTTGATGATGCGGGAAGCGGGAAGCTCTTCGGCGAGCTTTGTGGTGTAATAGGACGGATGGAGATCACACGCAATGATGTCGGGCTTGCACTCTGCGATTTTCTGCATGAGAGTGAGGCTCTCCTGATGAAAGTCGCGCGCCTCAGGCGTTTCCATATCGCCGATGTGGGGGCTTACAAATGCAAGTGTTCCTTTCAAAATGCACAGGGTCGTTTTCATCTGAGGTCCCAGGGCAAGAATTTCCGGATACCATTTTTTCAGAGTGACAGGCTTGGGGGCAAATCCCCGTGACCGTCGCAGCATTCTTTTTTTTCCCGACGACACCGTGACGATGGAATCATCACAACGGACCAGGATATCCCTGTTATGGACGAGGAAGTAATCGGCGATACCCCGTAACCGTTGTATGGCTTCCCTGTTTCTCATGCAAATGGGTTCATCCACCTGGTTGGCACTTGTCATCACGAGGGCCTGAAAATGATTTTCCAGAAGCATATGATGGAGCGGTGTGTACGGGAGCATGATTCCCAGATCGGACACGCCCGGGGCGACAGCGGGGGAAATCGCGTCTGTTTCTCTTCTCCTCACAAGAACGATAGGCCGCTGGGGGGAGAGAAGGAGCGCCTCTTCCTCTTTTCCCAGCTGCGCAATTCGGGCGGCCGCACTGATGTCCTTTACCATGATGGCCAGAGGTTTTTCTTCCCTGAACTTCCTCGATCGCAATCTCTTTAAGGCTTCATCGTTGGCCGCGTCAACGGCAAGATGAAAACCTCCCAAGCCTTTCATCGCCACCACGTACCCTTTGAGAAGCAAGGTGACAACCTTACGGAGGGGATCCTTGTCGGGAAGCAGTTTTCCGGCTTCATCGAGAAGTGAAAGTGCCGGTCCGCAGGCAGGACATGCGTTCGGCTCCGCGTGAAACCTGCGATCCGCCGGATTATCATATTCTCCCCGGCAGAGAGGACACAAGGGGAAACAGGACATGGACGTGTTGATCCGATCGTAGGGGATATCTTTGATAATCGTCAGACGTGGGCCGCAGTTTGTGCAGTTGATAAAAGGGTAACGAAATCTTCGATCCTCGGGATCAAAAAGCTCCGCGAAACATTGGCTGCACGTGGCAATATCCGGCGTAATATAGACCTTTCCCAGTCCGCCGGATTCACTTTCGATAATCCGGAATCCCGTATCTTCTTTGATTTCTACCTCGGCGCAGGAAATTTGTGAAACCTCAGCAAGTGGAGGGAGCTCCCCCTGTACTCCGGACATGAAAGAAGCGATTGATACTTCCGGACCCTCCACTTCTACAACAACCCCATCAGAACGATTTTGTACGTACCCTGATAGAGAATGCTTCGCTGCGAGTCGATAGATGAAGGGACGAAATCCCACTCCCTGGACAATGCCTGAGAAATGGCAGCGTACCCTCTTTATGACATTACTCTTTATGTTCCATACCCCCTAATCATAAATAAGAATGCCTCCGTTTAGTCGCAGAAAGGATGCAAGGGTTCAAGTGTTTTTTCCAATTTCACTCGAACCCTCGGCCACTTGATCCCTCGAATCCTGAAGATGACAGCAGCTTTTTCGAAGATAACTCTTATAGGGGAAAAGAATTTTTCACGGTTCAAGATGATACTTGTAATATGCCGCGCAGGTACCTTCGGAAGAAACCATGCAGGGACCGATAGGATTTATAGGAGTGCACGTCTTTCTAAACAGGGAACACTGAGAGGGAAGAATGACTCCTTTAAGCACATCGCCGCAGCCACACCCTTTTATTTCCACCGAGTGGATCGGGGGAATATCAAACTTCTCCAATGCATCGTACATTGTATATTCATCGCGCAGGGAAAGACCGCTCGCGGGTATTGTGCCAAGGCCTCTCCACTCCGCATCTCCCGTCCGGAAAACCCTATACATGATCTCCCGTGCGCGGGGATTTCCCTCAGTCTTCATGCCCCTGGCATACTGTACGGCAACCTCTTTTTTGCCTTCCGCTATCTGACCGAGGATCATCAGAATGCCCTCCAGAATATCGACCGGTTCAAATCCTGTAATTACGGCTGCCCTTCCCGCTTCGGGGATTATGGCATAAGGTTTGGTACCGATGATGGTGCTTACATGTCCCGGACAGATGAATCCGTCAATATTAAGAGATGTATCTGCTATAAGGGCTTTAAGGGCAGGGGGCACGATTTTATGCGCTGAGAAGACGGAGAAATTTTTAATTCCTTTTTCCCGGCACAATGCTACTACCGCAGCTACTGTGGGAGCGGTCGTTTCAAAACCGATCCCCATCATGATCACTTCCTTGCCGCTGTTCTTCCCTGCTATATCAATACAGTCAGCAGCTGATGATACAACCCGGATGTCTGCGCCCGCCGCCCGTGATTTTTGCAGGCTCTCACGATGCGTGCCAGGCACCCTGAGCATATCCCCGAACGTGGCAAAGATCGAGCCCTTTTGTTCAGCCAGATAGAGGGCCTTGTCCACATCGTGAATCGACGTGACGCACACCGGACAGCCAGGACCGGAAATGAGCCGGATTTGCGCCGGCAAAAGTTTCTTGATCCCAAACCGGCCAATCACATGGGTATGAGTCCCGCAGATCTCCATAATCTTGATTTCTCTGTCTATTCTCCGCGAACGCTTTTCGATGGCGGCAAGGAGCCCCTTGACGAGCGACCGATCTCTGTATTCATCTACGTATTTCATGTTACATTCTCGTCTCAACAAGTGTACTACCATCGGCTGAAGCCGATGCAGGATTGAAGCTCTCCGCAGTAAANNCGCCCATATATCCCAATGTTGTCTCCCAGAAGGAAAGATCATACTTCGTTTTTTCATACATCTTGGCATTTACGATCGCAATTCCCGCCATCTCCGCGAGAGCAGAAACAAACGCCACTTCTTCACGGCTGTATTGCCTCGCCTCCTGGGAATAGAGCCGCAATATTCCTATCACACGCTTCCTCGCGATTATCGGGGTCGAAAGGATAGAAACGATTCCTTCCTGGGCTTTTTCGGCGACGTATTCGACGCGAGAGTCAGTTCTCGCATCAGGGATCAAGACAGGAGTACCTTCCAGGGTATCACGGATGCTTTTGTCTATATGAAGGGGACCTTTTTTGAGGTAATGATCGCTCAATCCTCTCGATGCAACCAGTTCCAACTCCCGCGATATTTCGTTTATGAGGCGAAGCGAGCATGCTTTCACACCTGTGGCTGCGAGTACTTTTTCAATCACCAGCGCGATCACCTGGGCGGAATCCAGCGAAGACAGAATGGTCCTCGTAATCTCATGAAGCCCTCTAAAATATTCAAGGCTTTTTGCTGGATCAATCGGCTCCAGGGCAAACGACTTCAACCCCTGCTTCCGATTCCGGGGTTCTTCAGTGAGTTCAACGCCGAACTTTTTAAGAAGGGAAGACAGCTTGACCCCTGCATCCTCATAGATCTTCGCATTGGCAATAGCCAGACCGCCGATTTCAGCCAGGGCCGAAACGAACTCAATCTCTTCGTCACTATAATCCCGGGGCTCCCCTGAGTAAAGCCTGAGAATCCCGATGACCCTGCTTTTTGCAATTACAGGAACTGAGAGAATGGTATTGATACCCTCTTCCATTTTTTCTTTCTGATACTGGATTCTCGGATCTTCGAAGGCATCTTTAATGGTTACAACTCTCCCCTTCAGTACTTCCGGTATGCTTTTATCAGAACTTAAAACACCTTTTTGCAAATATTTTCTACTGAGCATATACGAAGCAACCAATTCCAGCTGTCTGGTCTTTTCATCCAAAAGCCTGAGGCTTCCCGCCTTGGCACCCAGTGTCTTCACCGTTCTCTTCACGAGAAGTGCGAGCATCTCCTTGAGGGATAAAGAAGAAAAAATCGTTTGACTGACCTCGAAAAAAGCTCGAAAATACTCAATTGTCTTATGCGTGCCCATAATCGTCGTGCTCCTGAAAGGACATCCTGTAAAACCCTGCAAAGGTGTTGGTTATGTGACGCCTGTCCGCCTATCTTGCATCTTTTTTGAAGATGAACTTAAATTTATCACCCTTCCATTCGCCTTCATGTTTTGATCCATCGGGGAGAGTTAAAATACCCTTCCCGAAATACTTGTCTTCCTTCCACTCCCCTTCATATTTGGAACCATCCGGGAAAGTCAACATACCCTTTCCATGAAACATATTGTTTACCCATTGACCATCGTATTTTTTTCCGTCCGGTAACGTTAAAACACCCCTCCCATTCTTACTTCCATTTTTCCATTGCCCGGAATACTTGCTTCCGTCAGGCAGGGTTAACGTCCCCATCCCTTCAATATCTCCTTCCTTCCACTCGCCTTCATACCGGCTTCTATCCGGAAGAACCATGAGTCCCCGGCCGGCAGGAAGCCCACTGTTCCATTTACCTTTATACTCACTTCCATCGGACCATTTGAATGATCCTTCTTCGTGAAACAGTCCTTTTCTGAATTGACCGTTATATCTGCTTCGATCAGGATGAGCATACACTCCCAGGCCGTTATAAAGATCATCCTGCCATTCAAACTCTATTTTTTCATTCTCAGATATTTTTTTCACCAGCTTTTTCAATGTCCGATTACTCCCCACACATCAAAGATATCACTTTCCAATAAACTTACCGTTTTTGAACTGACCATCATATCTTTTACCGTCAGGAAATGTCATTATCCCCCGGCCATTCGGGAGACCATTTTCCAGTTCACCCTCGTATTTTCTCCCATCTTTCAGAGATAACGTCCCCTGTCCATGATACTTGTTGTTTTTAAACTCGCCTTCATACCGGTCACCGCTGGGATATGTTAAAATCCCTTTTCCGTTTGACAATCCGTCCTTAAATTCACCATCATACTTAGTACCATCTGCCAATACTAAAACTCCCTGCCCTTCATACTTTCCTTTTCTAAACTCCCCTTCATATTTTTTCCCGTCAGGATGGGCATCGCTCCCCTTCCCATGGCACAAGTTATTTTTCCATTCACCCGAATATCTACGCCCGCTGGGCATGGTCAGGAATCCATCACCCTCCCGCACATCTTTTTTCCAGTGCCCCACATAGACAGAACCGTCCGGCAGGGTCAAAATGCCCTGACCATCCCTTTCACCGACTTTCCACTCTCCCACATACTCTCCGCCATTAGGAAAGGCCATGGTTCCATGCCCGTCCGGCAGATCATCCTTCAACTCACCTACATAACTCCGCCCGTCAGAATAGTTTGCAGACCATTGCCCATGAGAAATATCCGTCTTTTTTATGGTTGAGACAGGCCCCTCTTCCAAGGAAAATTTTTCCTTTGCCACCGCTTCCATCTCTACCATAATTCTCACCTCTTCCGCTCTGAATTCCGCATCCGTATCCAAGGCGAGTCTTGCTTTCACAATCGATTCCATTTCCGCCATGATTCTGGTCTCTTCCGCCTTGAACTTTGCATCCGCTTCCTCTCTCGCCTTTGCCAAAGCCTCTCTTGCTCTCAATTCAGCCGCCAAGCGGATTGTTTCTTCTGCTTTTGTCCTCGCTTCCATCTCCGCTTTAAGCCTGGCTTCCTCTTCCGCTTTCGCTCTCCTCTCGGCCTCCTTTCGTGCTTTTGCCTCCTCAGCCAACAGGATCTCAACTTCAGCTCTTACCTTCGCTTCTGTCTCGGCCTTGGTTTTCGCTTCTATATCATCTCTTGCCTTCAGCTCAGCCGCCAGGCGGGCCGCCTCTTCTGCCTTCGCTCTTGCTTCAGCTTCTGCGTTAAGCCGGGCCGCTTCCTCCATTTTAAGCCTTGCTTCAACTTCCGCCCTGATCTTCGCTTCTTCTTCTTCTATTTCCTTCAACTTTGCCGCCAGGCGGGCCGCTTCTTTCGCCTTCGCCTTCGCTTCCGCTTCCTCTTCTTCTTTTACTTTCAACTCTGCTCTCAAGCGGGCTAATTCCTCCGTTTTGCCTTTGGCCTCCGCCTCTGCCGCGAGCCTCGCCACTTCCTCCACTTTTATCCGCGCTTCGGCCTCTTCCTTGGCTCTTCGTTCCGCCTCTTCCCTTACCTTCGCCTCTTCCGCCAAGCGGGCATCTTTAGCCCTGGCTTTCGTTTCCGCCTCTTCTCGTGCCTTCAGTTCCGCTTTTTCTCTTGCCTTCAGCTCGGCTGCCAAGCGGGCCGCTTCTTCCGCCTTTGCCTTCGCTTCCGCTTCTGCTTTATGTCTTGCTTCTTCTGTCTTGACTCTTTCTTCCGCCTGTATCCTGGCTTTTGTTTCCGCTTCCTCTTTTGCCTTCAGCTCCGCGGCGTGGCGGGCCGCCTCTATCGCTTTCGCCTTCGCTTCTGACTCTGCCTCCTCTTTCGCCTTCAACTCAATCATCAAGCGGGCAACCTCTTCCGCTTTGGCTCTCGCTTCCGCTTCTGCGTTTGCTTTGGCCTTCAGCTCAATCATCAAGCGGGCAACCTCTTCCGCTCTCGCCTTCGCTTCAACTTCTGCTTTCTCCTTGGCTTTCAATTCATCCATCAGGCGGGCTATCTCTTCCTCTTTCGCTCTCGCTTCCGCCTCTGCCTTCAGCCTGGCTGCCTCTTCCGCCTTAATTCTCGCTTCCGCCGCCTCTCTGGTCTTCGCCTCCGTTTCCTCTATTGCTTTTAACCTGTCCGCCAGCAGGGCAAATTCCTCCGCTTTCGCCCTTGTTTCTGCTTCGGCTTCCTCTTTCACCTTCAGTATGGCTGCCAACCGGGAGGCCTCTTCCTCTTTATTTTTTTCCTCAGCGTCTGCTTTTATTCGTGCCTTCATCTCCGCCGCCAAACGGGCGGCCTCTTCCGCTTTCGCCCTCGCTTCCGCTTCCGCTTCCGCTTTCGCCTTCAACTCAGTCATCAAGCGGGCAACCTCTTCTGCGTTCGCCTTCGCTTCAACTTCTGCTTTCTCCTTGGCTTTCAATTCAGCCATCAGGCGAACTATCTCTTCCGCTTTCGCCCTCGCATCCGCCTCTGCCTTCAGCCTGGCTGCCTCTTCCGCCTTAATTCTCGCTTCCGCCGCCTCTCTGGTCTTCGCTTCCGCTTCCTCTATTGCCTTTAACCTGGCCGCCAACAAGGCCGTTTCTTGCCCTTTGGCTTTGATTTCCGCTTCGGCTTCCTCTTTCACCTTCAGCACAGCCGACAATCGGGTTGCTTCTTCCTCTTCGTTTTTCGTTTCAGCGGCTGCCTTTATTCGCACCTTCAGTTCTGCAGCCAGACGGGCAGCCTCCTCCGCCTTCGCCCTCGCTTCCGCCTCCGCATCCGCTTTCGCCTTCAGCTCCTCCCTTAAGCGGGCCACTTCTTTTGCGTTCGCCTTCGCTTCAACTTCTGCTTTCTCCTTTGCTTTCAATTCAGCCATCAGGCGGGCTATCTCTTCCGCTTTCGCCCTCGCTTCCGCCTCTGCTTTCAGCTTGGCTTCCTCCTCCACCATGGCCCGTCTCTCTGCTTCCTGCCTTGCCTTGGCTTCCGCTACTAACCGTGCTTCTATTTCGGCCTTCGCTTTCGATTCCGCCGCCTCTCGGACTGCCGCTTCTTCCACCCTTTTTCTGGCTTCCGCTTCCTCCCTTCTCCTCACTAAAAGCATGGCCTTTGACTCTTCTGCCAAGGGAGCATCTTCCTCTTTGGCTTTGGCTGTCACTACAGCTGCCACCTTCTTTTTCAGTTGTGAGAGATCCCCTGCGGTACTGCCGCCCTCCCACGTATCTTCGTATTTTTCCCCTGAAGCACATATATAGCAACCGTTCCCGTGAGGAAGGCCATTGCGCCATTCGCCTTCGTATTTGCTGCCGTCAGGCCAAACATATACGCCCTTCCCATGGGGATTATCATCCTCCCAATCGCCCTCGTATGAGCTCCCGTCAGGCCAGATAAAAACCCCCTGTCCGCTATATGGAGCATCTTTCCATGCAACTTTGAATTGTTCTGTGACGGATGTTCCCCTCACCAAGCGCTGCAACATTTTTGCCTTTTAACCTCACTTTTCCGTGAAAAGGTCAATGCTTACTATAGTAAAAGAGTTTATAAGTGTCAAAAGAAAAACGGCCTCTCCTGCAAAGACATCGATTCACTTGAGGATGCCCTAAGACGTAAATATAATGAATAATAGGCCGTCACACGTGGTTTCTCAGCATCAGTTCCAGGGGGTGGGGATTTAGATAATACTGGTTTTTAAGATATGGTTCATCAAATTTCCGGACATGGTGCCGTATCATCACAATAGGTACAATGAGAGGAATTAATCCTCTACGGTAATCTTCTATGACCTCTGCCAGTTCTCTTCGTTCATCTTCGGAAACATGCTTCTTGAAGTAGCCTGCCATATGAAACAGCACGTTCGCATTTTTTTTCAACGTCGCGCTGAGACGGAGGGCATCTGTGAGAGCAGTCATATAGTCTGCGAGATACTTACCCGCTTCATGTCCCTTCGTATCTGCGACCATACGTCCAAGGATGGTTAAGTGCTTTGGGCTATGCGCCATGATCAGCAGCTTGTGACGGGTATGGAAATGAATCAATTCTTTGACAGAACCCTTTTCCTGAATAAGGTCACACCATCGCTTATACACAAACACCCGCTCAATGAAATTTTCTCTCATGATGGGATCATGAAGCCGTCCGTCATCAATGACCGGGATGAGAGAGAAATGCTTCACAAAGGCCCCTCCGAATATTCCGGCGCCTTTGCGGTCGGGCATTCCCGAAGAAGAATAAATTTTTACGCCCCCAATTCCTGAACTGGGGGATTTGCTCTTGAAAATAAAGCCGCACAATTTCTCGTTTTCCAGCTCCTTACATTTTCTCATTTTCCATTGCAGCATCCTTTCCGTGTGGTCGATTCCGGAACGGATTGTAACCAGCCGGGGCGATTCCGGTTCTCCGATAAGCCGCATGGCTTCCCGCGGGATGCCCAGGCCACACTCGACCTCAGGGCATACAGGCACCCACGTAAAGTAACGCCCAAGGGTATCCGTGATATAGCGGTCATGCTGATGTCCCCCGTCATATCTCACATTGTTACCCAATAGACACGAACTGATTCCTATTCTAATATTTTCCATCATTGCCTCATGTATTCCACAACGCCAGCCCATCGGCTGGATGAAATAGGATATCTCTTTTCCATTCATTTGCCAACATGGTTTTTGATCTTCTGCACGTTCGCAAAGAATAGCACATAACAGAATATTTTATTGAGAAAGCAGAAAAAAAGTTGTCGGCACCACTATGACATTACATAATTACCAAGAAAAAGGTATATACTATCCGGCTTCGTGAAACCGCGGATAGAGAGGATGTGTATCTTTCCGCTGAGGAAGGGAATAGTGGATGAAAGTCAGACATAAGGGAGAATGTGAATGGAAAAGAAACCGTCAATCATGGGCAGGATGTTCGATAGGATAGCGCCTACATATGATCGGCTCAATACGATTTTCTCCTTTTCTCTTCATAAGGCCTGGAGAAAGGCGGCGATCCAGGCTTTGGAAATACGACGGGACGACCTTGTTCTGGATATAGCGTCAGGCACGGGGGACATGGCTCTCATGGCCATGCGCCGCGGCGGAAAGGTCATAGGTATCGATCTCTCATGCCCGATGCTCATGCACGCCATGGCGAAGGCGCGGAAACAAGGGTTCGGCACGGAGTACGCTGCGGTACAGGGTGATGCCCTCACGATGCCTTTCCACAATGATACCTTCAAGACCGCCATGATGGCATTCGGAATTAGAAATGTCCAAAACATGGAGATATTTTTGAATGAAATACATAGGGTACTGACTCCCCGCGGACGCCTTTCCATACTGGAATTTTCTATGCCGGAGAGACTGCCCTTCAGATGGCTCTATCTGGTATATCTGACTCATGTGATGCCGTGTATAGGTTTCCTTATTTCAGGGGATTACGAGGCCTATCGGTATTTAAGAGATTCCGTTAAGGGGTTTCCTGCCCCGGAGATAGTGGAGGGGATCATGAAAGGAAGGGCGTTTCGGATCATCCAGTCAACAAAACTCTCCGGAGGAATATGTCATCTCTATTTAGTGGAGAAACAGTAACATGACGAAGTCAGGTTCGGCAGACTACTGTCTTCATTGAGATCGAGACTGGACATAGCTACCGGGATAGGCATCAAAGATTTTCTTTTTCTTCATATAATCGGAGGCTTCATCTGCGGTCGTAAAATATCCGAGGAATATTCTATACCAGATACCCCGCCCAGGAAGATGAACTTTTTCCATGTGAACATCGGGTTGGCCTTGTTTGAGGTATTCCACAAATGCGACCGCTTCACTCTCGCTGGCTTCAGGATAGGCTTTCACTTGAATGGCGAAGTTCCAGTTTATTGTGTTTTGTTGTGTGTGCTTCTCCTTCGGACTCCCAGATAATTTTTTCACAGAATCTGCGGGAATGGGAGATTTCAGCCATTCTTTCCCGTCAAAATACATTGTGTGCCCCGTCACACTGTTAACCCTCAGCACATAGGTCTTTCCTCCTGAGTTGATAGAGTCATAACGGTATATTTTTGGCCACACAAGAATGGCGACGACAACAAACGAAAGAGTGAGTAACACCAACGTCGGGACTACACCGAAAATTCGGAGTATGCGCTTCTTCTCTGCCTGGAAAGGCGATTCTTCCGATTGCTGTTGAAATCCCATTCCCCCTTCTGTCTTTGTTGGTTCCTTCGATTCTTTTTCCTGTCCTTTACTCTTTTCAGGGGTATCCAAACTTGCGACTTTTTTATAAAGAGCCTCCAGTTCCTTTTCCAGTTCACGTCCTCTCAGTTCATCTTTTTCCATAATAGTATCTCACCGGCAATCAATCATTGCAGCGATGCCGTGTATCGTGATTATGAATGCTGCTTCCCTACTCGTTTTATATATCCGTCAATGATGACATGCTCATCCACCTGTAAATACCTGGCATAAGATTTCAGAAACCCTTTTAGATAAACCATAGGTGGGAAACTGTCAAAGTCATCTCCTTCAATAGCGCGAAGCATGGAGATCCTTATATTTGTCTCCTCGGCAATTTTCTCCAGAGATATCCCTAATTCCTTTCTTATTTTACATAGATCAGCCCCTGTTAAGCTATCCTGAGACATGATTTCCTGAATTAACTTATTGTGCGAGACCACATGCTTCAAATCCTCCGTCCTTCGACGTGGTCCTATCATATCGGCGTGTGTTTTTCTGAGATCATATATGGATATCGGATCTCTGGTTTTATGATAATAGGGAGCTTCTTCCTCCACTGCGCCGCTTGCAATGAGTGTGCGGTCATACTCCGCTCTGGATTCGGGATTAATGAGGGTAAGATATGCATCTTCCAGACCGGCTATGATTTCCTTTCTCTCTTCAGGAGTAAAAAAAGAATAACTTACGATGGATTCATCTTTGTAGAGCTCGAAGGCATTTTTATACGCCCGCCGGATTTCCATCGGTGATGCACCAGGAGAAATCTCCAGCAACTCGTAATGATTTTGTTTTCGGAATGGATTCATAGACACTCACTGTGCCCTCTGCGGCACTGTAATGCATTCTTCGCCCATTGCAAGGAAAAGATCTTGCGGGGAGCTTCATTCTGCAACACCGTGAATACACAACTGTGTTTCCTTCAATGATACCATATTCTCATAACACCTTCTTATATCAGAAGCAGTCTGGGTATAGGGATAAATATGGAGAAAAGGCATTTTTTTACAGATTGAACTATGAACATGGTCATCAAAGCTTATGTTTCCGATAAAGTGGATTTTCAGCCCAAGATGTCTTTCAATAATTTTGCAAATGAGCGCACCAATGTTCGGATCGTCCTGTTTCCTCAACTGGTTGAGAACTAACTTGAATTCAAAGCCCCGCAAGGACTGTTCGACAACTCTGCCTCTCTCTGGATCTATTTCTTTGATAATATAAAGAAGGATCTCCGGGTTTTGTTCTGTGGCCCGGCTGTCTCTCGTTTTTGCCTCTTCAGCCAGAACTCGGAAGTTATGAACTTTAAGCTCTTGACGAATCCTCCGGATATACACAGAACGGATCAGGCGGTATATGTTTTCTATCGAAGTGGGCTCCGCCGTTGTCACTAATATGCCTGAATTTGAAATCATGAAAAAATCGATGGTATTAAAAGATGTTCCCGCACCGAGATCCAAGAGGATATACTCATACGGGAGCTTTGTGATGCTTCTCAGGAGCCTCATCTTCTGTTCATGGACAATATTGGTAATATCAAGGCTATTCAGCGCGCTGCTGATGAAATAAAGGTTGGGGATTGCGGTGGTTACAACGGTTTCTTCAAGAGTGCCGACTTTTTTATTGATGAAATCTGAAATGCTTGTCTCAGGATGGGGAATACCGAGGACAGTATGCAGGTTCGCCGTGCCGAAGTCAATATCAACGAGAAGCGTCCTGTACCCATTTTTTGCGAGCAGAATCCCGAGATTCCCGGTCAGGAAACTCTTGCCGGTTCCTCCCTTTCCACCTCCAATGGGCCATATATGCGCCATGGCACCTATCCCAGCTCGATCCTAAGTTACGGTTAAAATAACAGAAACTCGCTTTTGAACGGAGTATATAGAAAGCCATTCTGCATGTCAATGAGGAATTAATCAAGGCAGTTAAGATCTCTGTCCCTCCTGCGATGAAACAATCATCGGGAGTATGCGTAACATTTCTTCTGCGAGCGGTTTGGCGCATACCCATAAAGAACGGCTGCTAAAGCATCACTTCTCCAAGGCAATCTTTAAGGCCTCAATCATTTCATCCACAAAGTGAAACTGAATATCCTTCTGAACTTTATGGGGGATGTCGACCAAATCCTTTTTATTCCATTTTGGGAGGAGTATTGTGGTAATACCGGCCCGGTGGGCCGCCAGAACCTTTTCCTTGATACCCCCGACAGGAAGCACAAGCCCCCGCAGGGTAATTTCCCCGGTCATGGCAAGATTCTCCTTGACCTTCTTTCCCGTAAAAAGCGACACCAGCGCCGTCAGCATGGTAACGCCTGCCGACGGCCCATCCTTGGGGATAGCCCCGGCGGGTATATGGACGTGAATATCGTGCTCTTCAAAGAAATCTTTTGAAACACCCAGGTCACCTGAATTGGCGCGGATGAAACTCAAGGCGGCCATCGCCGATTCCTTCATGACATCGCCCAGCTGCCCCGTGAGCGTCAGCCCCTTCTTCCCACTCATGGCTGTTGCTTCGACAAAGAGAATATCACCGCCCGCCGGCGTCCACGCGAGGCCTGTGGCGACACCCGGCTTGGATGTCCTCGCGCTGACCTCAGAGATTATGCGGACAGGCCCCAGATACTTGTGGACATCTTTCACCGTGATGGACGCGTCTTTTGCTTTCCCTTCGGCCACCATGGTTGCAACACCCCGGCATATCGTACCTATTTCACGTTCAAGATTTCTCAGTCCGGCCTCCCGCGTATATCCTGAAATAATGCGATTTATGGCGCCTTTCGTAAAACTTACCTGCTCCGGTGCGAGCCCATTGGCCTCTCTCTGCCGAGGGATGAGGTAACGTTCGGCAATGTTAACCTTGTCGTCCTGCGTGTAGCCAAGAAGTTCAATCACTTCCATCCTGTCCCGGAGCGCAGGGGGGATCGTGTCCAGGATGTTCGCAGTGGTAATGAACATGACATGGGAGAGATCGAACGGAACATCGAGATAATGGTCCATAAAGGAATAATTCTGCTCCGGATCAAGGACCTCAAGGAGCGCAGAGGAAGGATCTCCGCGGAAATCGCTGCCGACCTTGTCTATTTCGTCCAGGACAAACACGGGATTATTGGATTCCGCCCTCTTGATACCCTGGATAATGCGGCCCGGAAGCGCCCCTACATAGGTGCGGCGATGTCCTCGTATCTCCGCCTCGTCCCGTACTCCCCCCAGGGCAATGCGCACAAACTTACGGCCGAGGGCGTGTGCAATGGAGAGGGCAAGTGAGGTCTTGCCTGTACCCGGAGGTCCCGCAAAGCACAGGATTGGCCCTTTCGAATCAGGCTTCAGCTTCCGGACGGCAAGATACTCAACAATACGCTTCTTCGCTTTATCCAGGCCGTAATGCTCATCATCCAAAATATCCCGTGCCTTCCTGATATCCATATTGTCTTCCGTGCTCTCATGCCAGGGAAGGGCCGTCATCCAGTCCAGGTATGTCAATGACACAGTATATTCGGCGGATGAATGGTGCATGCGGGACAGGCGCTCCAGCTCGCGCAGGGCTTCCTTTTTCGCCTCTTCCGGAAGATTTTTCTTCTCAATCTTCGCACGGTATTCCTCTATCTCAACCTTAGGTTCATCGGCTTCACCCAGTTCCTGCTTGATTGCCTTGAGCTGCTGCCGGAGGTAGTATTCCCTCTGACTTTTGTCGATATCCTCCTTTACCTGAGACTGTATCTTATTGCCCAGCTCGAGAATTTCCAGCTGATGACTTATGAGCCGTGTAACTTCTTTCAGGCGCTCTTTTACATCGAGCAATTCCAGAATCTTCTGTTTTTCTTCCGCCGCCGCGTTCATGATAGACGCGATGACATCAGCCAGAACGCTCGGAGAGTTGATGGACTTCGCCATGGCGCCGAACTCCTGGGGCAGCACCGGAGACAGTTTGACCATCTTCTCAAAAAGACCGGTCAGGTTCGCCATGAGCGCCTCAACCTCAATATCCTTCTCTACTGCATCTTCAATGACTTCGACCTTTGCCCGGGGATATGACTTCCCCTCGACAAATTCACTCAATCTGAATCTGCTCACACCCTGTACAAGAAGACTCGCCCCTGTATCGCCCGTCTTCGCCATTCTGAGAATTACCGAAGCCGTTCCCATGTCATAAAAATCCTCACGTGTGTTCGTGACCTCCATCGGCGATTTTCTGGACATGACAAGGCCGACAATACGATCTCCCGCCATGGCTTCATCGACAAGAGTTACAGACTGTTCACCGAACACTTCAATGGGAAACACCATATTCGGGAACACGACAACGTTAAATAACGGCATAACAGGTAAGATGTCGGGTATGGTCAGGACCTTTAACTCCGCAGGTGATTTCTGATCTGCCATGTAAGCCTCCACTACTGATTTCAGCGTTGAATCATGCGAACTTCGTGTGTAATATATGCATTGTCAGTCTTCTTGAATAGGTAGTGTATGAATTTTTTCCAAAGGCACCTTCGCGATACAGATTTGCAGAAGACCATCTGTATACGTTGCCCTTACCGAATCGATATCGATAGGAAATGGGAGGGTAAGTTTTCTTTCAAAATATCCGTAGGTGATTTCAGCACGGTGAAATCTCGTGTTTTCTGTAATCGGCTTTTCACGCTTCCCATAAATTCTCAGCAGTCTGCGATCAATCTCCACATAGAGATCATCCTTGTGAACCCCTGCAATGTCGGCCAGGATTATGATCTCGTCGGGGGCTTCATAAATATCCACCTGAGGACTCCAGATGGTATGAAAAACGGTGAATGTTGAATGAAGCAATCGGAACATCTCGTCAAAACTTCTTCGAAACTCGGCGTCAACATACCCTATTTCTTTCGCAAATCTTACTTTTATAAAACTCATGGTTGTCTCCTGTAAATCGACGGGTTCGTAAAATCCTGTTTTCGTTTTGATACCCGCGAAAATAGTTTTTGCTCTCACTCCGGACTGAATCCGAAATCCATAGTATTGAAATACTGGTCCCCCTCTTACGCGGGAATGCAGGTCTTTTACAATTTTCGCCAAAAGTAGCATTAAAAAACACCATTTGTAAAGAATTTCTCTTGTGTGCTCGACACTGTCCTTTTTCTTCATTTTTGACTGCCGCCGTGGTATATGAATCAAACTGTACACCATATGCTGCGATAAAACATGCATGATGGTATGCCGTCACAAAAATACTAAAAATCCCCCCTGCCCCCCTTTATAACAGGGTGAATCGAAGGGTTTTTCTGAGGTCTCCTATGCTTCTCAAACCATGGACGATTATTTCAAGTCATGTTGATCAGTCATATCGGGTTTTCACCCTGCGGCATGACAGGGCGCGTTCACCGCGCACACACCAGACGCATGATTTTTATGTTCTGGAATCACCTGCCTGGGTAAATGTCATCCCCCTGACAGCCGAAAACAATGTCGTTCTGATCCGGCAGTACCGTCTCGGCATCCGGGATATGGCGCTTGAGATTCCCGGGGGACTCGTTGAAGACTCCGACTCACCCGAAGAGGCAGGCCGCCGCGAACTATGGGAAGAAACGGGCTACCGGGAAGAAACTATGATTCCGCTGGGCTATGTACACCCCAATCCTGCTATTCAGAATAATCGCTGCTACACGTTCATCGCAAGAAATGCACAACCCACGGGACACCGGAATCAGGATGAACGTGAAGACATCGAGGTCGTCCTGAAACCCCTTTCGGACATTCCCCGTCTCATCAGGGAAGGAACTATCACCCATGCGCTGGTGATCGCCGCATTCTATCGCTTTTACATGGAGTATCTGCCGGATATGAAATAAAAGAACCCTCATAAGGATATTAAAAATCCCCTCTGGGCTGCCCACTCCAAGAACCTTTCATGGTCCTCTCTTTCCTGGTGCTCCCCGTCATCCCCGCACTGAAGATCACAGACAGGGGATTGGTGGATGTCACGCAGTTTCATCATGTGCCTTTGTTTGTGTGAAACTTCATCTCCTTCTCTTCACTTACTTCAATCATTTACGCACCACTTACGCCTGACATCGTAATGGCTGTGCAGGTCATTTATCTTGACACGCAGGCTGCTTTCACTTACACTCTCCACGCAAAAAAGAGTGTTCCCGCCAGAAATATATAACCACGCATTATATGTAATGATGATGTGTCTGAGGGGTGTCTTTAACTGTCTCGCAAAAGTGAGGTAACACGATGTTTCCTTCTTTGGGCAAGTATTTCGAAAAATTTTTCCGAAAAAAATCTACACGAAAAATCAGCCTCGACAAGGAGCTTATGCTGGACGGACACGGATCGATGACCTATACAGGTGGTATGTGCTACGAAGGGGAATGGAAAGATGGCAAGTGGGAAGGACAAGGCACCCTAAGTTATCCCGGCGGTCTCCGTTATACAGGTGAATGGAAAAACAACAAAATGGAGGGCGAAGGAATCATGACCTTCCCCGATGGTGCTCAGTATTCCGGCCAGTTTAAGAATGGCAATTTCAGCGGACAGGGGTCTATGATCTTTTCCAGTGGCAAAACCTACACAGGTGAGTGGAAGGATGGCGAACCTGGTGGCCACGGAACCATGACCTACCCTGATTACACCAGATATATAGGTCATTTTAAGAATGGTGATTTTCACGGCGAAGGAACCATGACCTTTCATGACGGCAGGACCTATGTAGGCCAGTTTAAAAACAACCTGTTTAACGGCCAGGGAACCATGTCCGGCAACGATGGCACACATTACTTTGGTACCTGGAAGGATAACAAAAAAGAAGGGCGAGGAGTCCTGACCCGCCAGGATGGCAGTTCTTACAGCGGGCAGTTTAACAATGATGTATTCAATGGAGAGGGAACACTGACTGAACCGAACGGGAAAAAATATGTGGGACAGTTCAAAGACGGCAGGAAGAACGGGCGCGGGATGCTCACGATGCCAGATGGTACCGAGTACATCTGTGAATGGCAGGATGATTTAATAAACGGAAAGGGCATCATAAAATTTTCCGACGGCAGAATATACGAAGGGCAATTCAAAGATGATACAATGAACGGGCAGGGGATGCTGACTTTTCCTGATAAAAGAAAATACACAGGTCAATTTAAGGACGGTATTTTGGAAGGTTATGGATCAGCGAAATACCCTGACGGGAAAAACTATGTCGGTCAGTGGAAAAACGGTTTGTTCGACGGCCAGGGAACCATGACCTACCCTGATGGTGGGGAATACGTGGGGCAGTTTGAGAATGGTATGCCTAATGGACAAGGGACTATGACCCGCCCTGACGGACAATACGTAGGGCATTTTAAAAACGGGAAGAAGCACGGACAGGGTGCGGTAACATTTGCAAACGGCTCTAAGTACGCAGGTCAGTTTAAGCATGACAATTATCATGGTCAGGGGACGCTCACGCTTCCCACCGGTGAAAAATACGTAGGTGAATGGAAGGACGGCAAATTTACAGAGATTAAATAATTTATTCCGTGGCCTTACGGTAACCCGCGGTGATCGCATCCGCCTCTGAATTAAATACGATCCGATTATGTGACCTTATCCTATGATAATACTTCATGCCCGGCTTATGATACAGTTTACTTTTCCGGTTTCCTATCACCTTTGCCTTTCCCGCTCCTTGTCGAGCGCGGGAAGGCTGAGAACCTAATTCTTTTATGCCTGCGTGGCGTTCTAATGGAACGGGTACAATGCCGGGAGATGACCCCTGTGAAGAAGGCTGCGGCGAACTTCCATTTTTCTCTGAAGTTACGGAAGGCGTCGGGTCATTTCTTTGCAGAGAAACTTCCTGCCTGGTTTCCTTGGAAGGCATTATCTCCTGAATTTCGAGCATCCCTGTTTTTTTTAATGACAGTACGTGGACATACAGATAAAGAAGGACAAAAGCCCAAATTACAATGCCTGCCCAAAAAATGCCTTCCATAATTTGTTTTCTGGAAAAACGACCGGCCCTTCTCTTTGACTCTGGAGGCTTGTCACCCTCAAAGAAGATAGATAAATGAGGGACACTATATTCTTTTTGATGATGACGCGCACATTGTGTCTTATAACGATTCAAAATATCCTTTTTATCCAAATTCACATATGCGGCATACTTTTTTAAATATTGTGAAGTAACTTCCGGACGTGGGATCAAATGAAACTTGTCTTCTTCCAAAGCGTTGATCATAGGAACACTTATGCCTGTGGAACGGGAAATCTCCTGTACTGAAATAAGGTGTGCTTCCCTTTTTCTTCTTAAATACTGCCCGAGCGTCTCTTTCATGAATATTCAAAACCTGTTCTTATGAGGAACTTATATTTGAGTGAACTGCCCCCGGCTAAAGCTGGCGGCTTCAGAGTTCATCCTCAAATCCACACGTGGGACAATACAGTAAAAGTATAGTGAGAAAGAGCGCGTGAGTCAAAAGAAAAAGAGCGCAGGATGTCCAGGTTTTTTCGATTATCAAAAAGATTTGATACCATAAGGCTTTATATGAGCATCGTAATGAAGCAGTCATTTTTCCTTGACACACCACATACTTTTCCCTACACTTTTCCCGCACCGAAAGGAGTTTTTTTTAAGCGGCAGTTCTGTAAGCGTATAACAATAAGGGAGGACAGGCGATGAAAAAGACAGGGATAATTTTTTTGCTGGTGACGACGCTTGCGTGTGCGGGATGTGCGACAATGGAGGATCTCAAAACTTCAATTACGACAACAGTAACTTCGATAACCTCGAACGTGGACCCGGCGCTCGTCGCGAAGGTACCCGATGATAAGCGGGCCGGATTCCCCAAGGCGGAGTTCGCGGTCAAGCTGGGGGAAGAAAAATTGAAACTGGCAAAGATGAAGAGTGAGCTGGCTTCAAAGGAGCGAAAGTTAATCGATTATGATGAAGATATGGTGAATACTGATCTCAAGGATGCCAGTCTCGATTACGATATTGTGAAGATGGAGGCCATCGATGCGACCCCTGGCCTCGGCAAGAAAGAAGACAATATCAGGGCGCTTACCAACCTGAAACTGAAGAAAAATGACCTGCAGAGCGACCGGATCAAGATCAATGCCAACAAAGACGCCACCAGGCGGCAGATTCAGGAATTAAACGAAACGATCAAAGCCCAGGAAGAGAAGGTCAAGAACTTCACCATGGAAACAGCGAAGCCGGAAAAAAAAGCTGCTCCTCCTGAAAAAGATAAAATTCCAGAACCGCCTGTAGCTCCTGCGGCTCCCGAACCTCCTGCGGCGCCTAAAGCTCCAGGAGAAAAAGCAAAGTAAACCGCCATCGGCTATAGCCGATGGCTTCAGGGTTCAAGGATTCAAGGGGTCAAGTAATCAAGGGAATATCTTTGTTACTACTCCCGAGTCCTGGAATCCTCGAACCCTTAGATCAAACTGAAGTCTCCGCCTAAAGGCGAGGGTGCCCCCGGTGTTCCCATGTACAACAGCAATTACATTTTGGTTCTACTCATGATCGTCTCTTCTCTTTTTCTTTTTTCGTCATGCGGTCAGTGCCACTCTCAGACCCTACTGCACGAATCCCAGCCGTCTCGAGAAGGCAACTTTCCCGCTTATTTAAAGAAACGCATTGGTCACTCCTCTCAGGTCATTCTCGTCCGGAACATGCAGCCTCACACTGTTTCCGTTCAGGTTATTGCTTTGGAACGGAAAAACGACCGCTGGCGGAGTCCTTTTCTTCCCATGGAAGGTGTGATCGGGAGGAAGGGATTCGCGCCGCCGGGCGAAAAAAGGGAAGGAGACGGCAGGACGCCCTCAGGGATATTTCCCCTTGGTGCAGTATTTGGCTATGAGCCTTCTTTTCCGACGATGATGCCCTATCGGCAGGTTACTGTCGATGACCTATGGGTAGATGACGCACACGCCGCTGACTATAACCGATTAGTGAAAAGGGGATCAACAAGGGCCTCATCCTATGAGGTGATGAGAAGGGACGACGATTTATACAAATACGGGATCATCGTGGAGTACAATGCGGATCCTGTCATCAAGGGTTACGGAAGCGCCATTTTTTTTCATCTCTGGAGGGGAAAGGAAGCGCCTACAGAAGGCTGTGTTGCCCTGTCGGAAGAAAACCTCACGCGGATATTGCGCTGGTTGAATCCGGAGGCAAGGCCTCTCGCGGTCCTGGGAACAAACGCAACGATCGATGATATGACACAATGAAACACGCGCCCCGGATCATGCTGTTATGTTCCCTGATGCTCTTCACCAGCCAGTCGCTGCCGGTGATGTATTGCCACGCTGAGAGCAGGATGCCCGATTCCTTTGAGGATGTGAAAGCGCGAATACCTTCCATACTTCTTGATATGCGGTATTACGGTCCGCACAATTTCATCGGCGAGCGGATCGAAGGCTACAACGCACCCAAATGTCTTCTCACGAAGCAGGCAGCGGCGGCATTAGCCAGGGTCCAGAAAGAACTTGAAGCACAATCCTTATCGCTCAAGGTTTACGACTGCTACCGGCCGCAGCGTGCCGTCGATCATTTTGTAAGATGGGCGCAAGACATGAACGACACAAAAACCAAAAAGGAGTTCTATCCCACCATAAAAAAACGCGACCTTCTCCGGAAAGCTTATATCGGCGCCAGATCCGGCCACAGCAGGGGCAGCAGCGTGGACCTCACTATAGTACCTCTCCCTGCGTCCGAGGAGCCCACGTATCAACCGGGAGATGCACTCTACGAATGCTATCTCCCCGCGGGGAAACGCTTCCAGGACAATAGTCTCGACATGGGGACAGGGTTTGACTGTTTTCACGAGCGTTCCCACACGACGAACAGGAAACCAGGGGAAAAGCACATGCGCAATCGCCTGCTGCTGAAAAATATTATGGAAAAACATGGCTTTAAAGGCTATGCGAGGGAATGGTGGCATTACACCCTGCGGCGCGAACCATTCCCGAAAACCTATTTCGATTTCGCCGTCGAATAATGTTTCCACTTCGGGGGAAGAGCCGCGCATAGAACGTGACGGCCACGCATAATTTTCCATGATAACTATCAAAGGAATCGCTATGCCGATCGTGTCATCAAACTTCTTTAAATCCTATGGGTTTTCGCTGCTCCTTATCGCTTCTATCGGAATTGGCTCTGTAGCGGGAGTTGTACTGAAGAAAGAAGCTGTTCTCCTGAAACCCTTCGGGGATTTATTCTTAAACCTCCTCTTTACGGCTATCGTTCCCCTCGTGTTCTTTTCCATCGCATCAGCCGTTGCCGGCATGTCCAATATGAGCCGTCTGGGAAAGATTCTTTCAGCCATGATGTGCGTGTTCATCCTCACGGGGATGGCTGCGTCGGCGATTATGGCCATTGCTGTGCAATTCTATCCGCCAGCGGCAGGTGTTACGCTGGATTTAAATATCCCTGCGGGCGTGGAACAGTTCAAAACTTCAGAACAGATCGTGCAGGCCTTAGCGGTACCTGATTTTTCAGATATCCTGTCGAAGAAAAATATGCTCGCCCTGATGATCTTCTCCATTATTATCGGGCTTGCGAGCGCTTCTCTCGGAGAAAAGGGAAAAAGCTTCTCCACATTCCTTGCATCCGCAAACGAGGTAATGATGAAGGTTATCGATTATATCATGTTCTATGCACCCGTCGGCTTGTGCTCCTACTTCGCGTACTTCGTCGGGGTGTATGGTTCGGACCTGATAGGTTCTTACCTCAGGGCGATGGTTCTCTATTACCCCATTACCATCCTCTATTTCTTCTTTGCCTTTACCTTGTATGCGTACATTGCCGCCCGGGGGACCGGTGTAAGAATGTTCTGGAAAAATATCATCCCTCCGTCTCTCACGGCCCTTGCCACGGCAAGCAGCGTTGCGACCATCCCGTCAAATCTCGAAGCGGCGAACAAGACGGGCATCCCGAGGGACATCAGTGAGGTCGTCATCCCCATCGGTGCAACGATTCACATGGAGGGTTCTTGTCTCGCCGCCATGCTGAAAATCGCATTCCTGTTCGGGGTATTTCACATGGATTTCTCAGGAATCCAGACCGTCCTGACGGCAATCGGCATCGCCGTCCTGTGCGGTACCGTGGTGAGCGGGATTCCCGGCGGTGGCGTAATCGGAGAGATACTGATTATTTCCCTGTATGGATTCCCCCCGGAGGCCTTCCCGATTATTACGATGATCGGTACCCTCGTTGACCCCCCCGCAACCATGGTAAATGCTATCGGCGATAACGTGGCGAGCATGCTCGTTGCCAGGATATTAGGAGGAAACGATTGGATTAAGGAAAAGATAACGCTCTAAATTACAAAGCTTCAGGCGCTCACTTCATTATTCTTTACCGCCTGCCGATAAATAGTATATTCCACTATCGCCATGATAGTGATCCGGAAACACATACAGTATGCATGCAATGAAAAAATGTTTTTTATATCGCTTCTCACTGTTTTGCTTGTGGTTCAGAATGTATCAACCGCTCATGCCCGCGCGCACAATTTCTCCTTGACCTTCATTCACTTCTCAACTATTCTGCGCGCAGTGGGATATGATTTCTTTCATAATTTATTTTACAGAAAAAGGATTCTTGTAGCTTCCATGAGAGCCATACGTGAGAAGGAACTCCGTCATCGTCTCTCTCACATGCACCTCTGCCGGATATGAAAGTTCTTTCATGCAATAAGGCTTACGATTCAGATTGGCCCATGAGGAGGAAAAATGAAAACAGGAATTTGTGATGCGCGAAAGAGAATATTTTCCCAGATCGCCTTATTTTCTCTTTTCTTACTATTCACCAGTGTCGGGAATGCGTGGTCCGATGATAGCATGCCGACTGCAAAAACGCGCCAGGTTTCAAATGTGACCTCCTCTTCCGCCACGCTGAAAGGAACAGTGTATTCCACTAATCCTTCACGCAACGTTTATTATTCATTCCAGTGGGGTACAACCACCTCTTACGAAAATCAAACGAGAAATCAGAGCGCTGGTATCAGTGCAGATCGTCCGGAAGTTGAAGTTACTGAAGAACTCACCAATTTAAGCCCCAACACTACCTATTATTATCGGCTTGCGGTCTCGGACGGCCAAGGTCAGGTGTATGGAGAAGATAAAATCTTTACAACCTATGTTCCTCCAACCGTTACAACCGACACGGCCACAAACGTGACCTTTTCTACTGCAACGTTGATCGGGACAGTCAACCCCAACGGGATCAAGACGTCCGTCTGTTTTTATTATGGACCCGGGTCGGGTGAAGTAAACACAAGAAAACAAGATGTAGGAAGCGGCACAAGCCCTTTGAGCGCCTCAGCCGCTATAAGCAACCTGCGACCCGGTACAACGTATTATTACCGAATGGAAGCCTCCAGCTCAGGGGGAACTGTTTCCGGACCGCAAATGTCTTTCACGACCCCTGCCCTTTTACCAAGTGTGAGCACCGACGATGCCGCACACGTAGCCAACCATACGGCAACCTTGAACGGAACGATCAATCCTCACGAAACGAACGTTTCCTACTATTTTCAGTGGGGCCCGAATGAAAACCCGTCGGCGTACAAAACTCACATTAGATCGGCGGGGAGCGGCAGTGAGCCTGTAAAAGTCTCAGCCACGGTAGGCGGATTGAAACCGGGTACGAGCTATTATTACACAATTCTTGCCGACTATAATTACCGGATTGGTGGTGTGGAGAGCAGAGGACAGGCCAACGGCGAGAACCGAACTTTCACAACATTAATATCCCCGGGCGCTGCCACAATGCAGGCTACGAATATAACGTCAAATTCCGTCACGTTGAACGCTACAGTTACTCCCAACGGATTACCAACTGTATGGTATTTTGAAATCAGAAAATTTTTATTTTTTACTACATGGAAAAGGATAGGCACCAGGGAAGAACCTGTCACTCAAAATTGGAACGCCTCGCTCAATATTTCAGGGTTGGATCCCGATTCGACCTACCGATTCCGGATCGTTGCAAAAAGTATTGGTGGAACTGCGTATGGGCCGGAAATGAACTTCAAGACTCCTCCTTTTGCTCCCCCGATCGTTACCACAGGCCCAGCATATAACATAACCAAAAATTCAGCTACCTTAGAAGGAATAGTCAACCCCAGAGGCTCTCCGGTTTCCTATTGGTTTCAGTATGGTCCAACCGACTCTTACGGAAAATACTCGACGGGGCAGTCAGGTGTTGCTGGTGAGAGCAATGCGACGGTCTCTGTTACGATAAACGGACTGATTCCCAAGACTACGTATCACTATAGGCTCATGGCATCGAGCGTGAAGGGCCCCGTCTATGGTCTGGATAAAACATTTACGACACCTTTCTCCCCGCAAGATGTTGCGACAAGAGTTGTCCCCGGGAGCACCAAAACCCTTATAGCCCCTTCTGCGAAACCTATGGTGACAG
>JAFNGM010000259.1:0-657 GCA_017885225.1 Syntrophaceae bacterium
CAAGGGGAATCATGTCCGTTTTCATTGGAAATGTTTAAAAAAACCTGAACGCTCAACAGGGGTTTCAACCCCTCCGCTTCGGCTCCCCCCAAAATGCGATAACTCCCGAACAGGTGATACGGCACCATCGCAAGCATAGGGGCGGTTAGNNAGAAAAAGGAATTACCATAAAGGATCCACGGTCATTCATCATGTTTACCTGAGTCCGTGACTCAGGTGCGTTTCTACAAAGCCGGAAAAAACAACACACCAAATTTCTCCGATTATTAGGCTAGATCGGACAGGATTATTTAGATTCCAGCCCCAATAAAATACTATTTCCATGATCCTCCCCATCTTCACCCTCACGCTTGAGCCATCAAACCCACTACAATTTTCTGTCGATGAGCTACGCTCCTTTTTTTATAAAAGATTAGCAGAGTACACCACACTCCATAAGGGTTCCACGACCGCATTTATCCACCGCTATCCGGTCGTGCAGTGTAAACAGATCAAAAGCATGCTCATGGTGATCGGTATCAGCCAGGGCGCAGATCTCCTGCAGGAGATATCTGGTGGCAAGAAGGAGTTAGGGACAGGAGAGATTATCTGCACTATATCAGGCAGAGATCATGTGATCAGGAATGAAGTGTTCACCATCTCAGACAAAATCCACAC
>JAFNGM010000259.1:680-3379 GCA_017885225.1 Syntrophaceae bacterium
ACACGCTCGCCAAATCCATTGACTATGATCTGCCCGCACCACTTACGTGCAAGAGCAAGGTACGGTTCAAACGAGAAAGGATTCATCAGGAAAATGTCATGGTATTCCTCGGAACGTTTGGAACAAATCTCAGTATCCCTGATTACCTGGGAATCGGGCAGTCAGTTTCATCAGGATTCGGGACGATACGGCGTATAGATCCTTAGGAGACTGACCACCGATGAATGAATAATGAAACTTAACCGGGAGCAATAACTCCTTCGATCACGTATCAGTCTGTTAACAGGCAAGATAAAAAGCCCGATATGCAATAAACGCAAAACGGGTACTCCGGATTTCTTACGCATGCTCTGGATTCTCTTAGCGCTCCTTGGAGCCGTCACCAATGCTAGTTATTTCATCATTATTAAGCGATATATCACGACGCTGGATCCAAAGATCCTGACCGGGTTTGGATTTGCCTTCGGTGGGCTCCTGTTATTTGCCTTTTCCGCAATCCGGGGATTTCCGGTCATTGGTCAGGATTTTTACTCAGCGGTCGCAATTACCGCAGTCCTGAATATTATCAGCCTCTCCCTGATCTTTAAAGCCCTTTCCTCCACGGATCTCTCGCTTTCCATTCCCATGCTCTCGTTTACACCGGTAATATTGATCGGTACTTCCTATCTTCTCTTAAACGAGGTCCCCTCTTTGCCCGGAGTTGCAGGCATCTGTATCATCGTGATCGGATCCTATGTGCTGAACATTTCTGCGGAGGATAAACATTTCCTTGACCCAATAAAATCGATGCTGCGGAACCGGGGGAGCTGGTATATGCTTATTGTTGCATTCCTGTTTGCGGTGTCGATCAATTTTGATAAAATTGCGCTGATCAATTCAGACCCTTTCTTTGGCATAGCGCTGACTGTCCTTGCAATCGGGATGGCATTTGTTCTTATAGCTGCTTATTCCCTCATCTCATGCCGGATCTCATCCCTGCAGAAACCCGTTGATAATGCATATCCGGAACCCGTATCAGGGTCTCCTGCATTCCCGCACAGAAAGTATCTCGCTCTTGCAGTTCTTATTGGCGCATTCGTCGCCATAGAGGCTGCGTCCATTAACGTTGCATACACATTACAGATCGTACCTTATGTCATTGCAATAAAACGCTTAAGCATCATCTTCGTGGTCCTCTATGGCACCCTGGTATTTTCCGAGCTTGAAATCGGGAAAAGGCTTATGGGTGCTGCTCTGATGGTCGCAGGTGCGGTTATTATCGTGCTGTTTGCGTGACGGGATTTTTTTATTGAATAAAGAGCGGGACATCCGCTAACTCCCTGACATCAAACAGACCCCGGTCAGTGATCCTCAACGACGGAATCACGGTCAAGGCAAGGAACGAGAGGTACATGAAGGGATCATTGATGCTGCCCATACGCTCAGTGACCGTATGAAGATCCTTTAACCGCTTTACCACTTCAGGATAGGGTAGCGTTGACATCAACCCACCGCAATCGAGCGGCAGGATAGTCGGTGTTTGCCCCACAACAGCAACCATCGCACCCCGTAAGCGGATGACTTCCTCAATAGCCATGTGGATTTCTGTATCACTCGTCCCAACAGCAATGATGTTATGTGCATCATGGGAAATACTGGATGCAATCGCCCCCCGCTTCAGTGAAAAACCATGGACGAGTCCGATAGCACATTCTTTGTCCCGGTACCGGTTGCAGACAACCACCTTCAGGATATCACGATTTAAATCGGGTATATCCTGCGCTGCGATAGTATAACGCAGGGAATCGGTGATGATCTGGTGGGGTACAAGCCCGATTATATGGGCTTCTCCACTGCCCGTGATCCGTATTTCATCAGCAGAAGGTATCCTGCAGGTGAAAGGTGATGGAAGGCTGGTGGGGGGGAAAGACTGGGATGCAAGAACCTCTTTTCCCAACACAAAAACTTTTTTAACAATAAACTGTTGCAGCTCATCAACGATACAGAAATCTGCCCGCCTGCCCGGGGTGAGTGCTCCGCGATCGGACAGTCCGAACCTTTCTGCAGCAGAGAGTGTTGCCATCCGAAGGGCAAGTTCTGGTTCAAGGCCGCATTCGACAGCCTGCCGCAGGCACCGGTCAATATGTCCTTTCTCAAAAAGAATATCCGCATGACAGTCGTCTGTAGCAAAACAGAACCGTGCCACATTGTTCCGGGTCACCAGACCGATAAGATCTCCAATATTGCGTTCGGTTGAACCTTCACGGATGAATATATACATCCCACGCCGGAGTTTCTCTTCTGTCTCATCCCGCCGGGTACATTCGTGATCACTTTGGATACCGGCAAGGATGTAAGCGTTGAGATCATGTCCCCTGAGCAAGGGGGCGTGACCATCCCGGATAGAAAAGAGCTGGAGTTTTTCTCCAATAGCAGGATCAGCAGCAAGGACACCGGGAACGTTCATCATCTCACCAAGCCCCAGGATACCATCACACCCGATAAACTGCTCAAGATCCCGGGCATCAAGTGTCGCACCCCCCGTGTCCATCGGTGTTGCGGGGACACAGGAGGGAAGGAGGTACTGGATATCAATACCAGCACCCGACCGTTCGGCAAGCATGAAATCAATACCCTGTGCACCGGCAACGTTAGCAATTTCATGCGGGTCTGCGATCACCGTGGTCGTGCCGTGGAGGGCAACCAGACGGGCATACTCA
>JAFNGM010000260.1 GCA_017885225.1 Syntrophaceae bacterium
GGTCCTACACGATCTGGAAAGGGGGCTGGGCGAGTAATTCCTATTCGGACACCGTCGTCCTTGAGATCGCAAACTGTACGGTGGGATGGATCGAGGGGGAAGGGAAGCTCTTCACGGCAGAAGGGGTCTATTATTAGGTCTTTGTTCCCGGGAAATCCCCGATCTGCCGATTCAACCACAAACCCCTTGGAGAAATGAAGGGAAAACGATATTATAAGCAATGAGAAAATCCCAGCGTAGTGATGGTTACCCGGCAGTTCATTCCTGGAGCTGCATCACCATCGAAGGATATTGTATGCTCAATATGGAATACCGCTGTTGTAACGACCGGTATAATTACCGGCTCAATCCGGATCGCACGTTCACAAGGGTTAAAAATGACCGGTATGATCCGACAATGAAACCGGATCCTTATCCTGCTGGCTGTAAACGTTCAGTCAGATCTTCATGCATCGGATGTATCCATTTTGGGTGGTGTGATCCAGATGAGGGATCTCCGGGGGAAACCAGGAAAAGGAATTCACACCAAGACACTTGAACCGTTCGTTGATTAATCAGACACCCCGGCATTCCAGCAGGAACTCGTTTGCCAGAACATACACTTCTTCCGGGGGATTTTCCGGCAGCGGAGAATTCTCACGGGCAACATCAAGATCATGAAAAAGCTGCGTGATCAGAATATCAGCCTCTTTATCTGATTGAACCATGATTTGTTCGCACCCGTTCATTTTGATGCTGACAAATTCATCGACAAGGGGATATCTGAAATGGCGGTTCAGTACCTGGATATTCGGTTCGATCCTCCCCTTATCAAGCACGAAGATTCCTGCCATAAGGCTGCGCAGGATATAGAGGTACCGTTTTACTGAACCTCCTCCACTGACAGGAATTTTTGATCCGGTACTGTTTTTCCAGTTATGAAGTGCAAGCCCGTGATAGGGATTGAAGACAGCCCTGCTGAGCGAACGTCCGACGATCTTTTTCAGGGCGGGTAACAATGGGCCTGATACAAGAGGGGGAGCAAAGACATGTTCAAGGACATTTGAATTGTTCTGGAGTATAAGACCCAGTTCCTTCTTTATATCAAAGGAGACGAAATCAATGTCTCCCGTCATTCTTTCGATAACGTCTTTCGGCATATTAAGCCCGCAGATCTCTCTCTTGTCCAGTATGTGGCAACCCCGTATATCGTAGTCTGAATCGGACGAGGGAAAACCATAGAGATGTGCGCCGGAGAGCGTATAGAATATAAACGATTTTCCGTACAATTCGTTTTTGATAAAATCCTTCAGGACTGCTTCCGGAATTGATGGTGAACCGTTCATTTTCTTACTCTCCAAAAAAAAATACCTGAATCCGATATGTTTCAACCTGTTAACAATATTTTCGAGTAACATAATTAAATTCTGTGACTTAAAATAAAGGAGACACGCAAATCTCCTTAAATATGTGAATGCACATAAATATGTGTGGTGCTGTGATGCCGAACATGACGCTGTCCCTCCCGGAAGATGTCTATAAGATCGTAAAAGCGCATAACGAAGTGCGGTGGAGTGAAATTGCAAGGCGGGCAATTGTGGATTATGCCAAAAAAATTACGCTCCTGAATGCCATGACCCATGAAAGTGAGCTTACTGAAGATGATATCATGGCACTTGATCATAAGGTAAAGGCGGGAATCCAGAAGCATTACAAGAGTAAAGTATCACGAAGTACCGGCAGGAAAACGGACCACTCCAAATAGTAGCACAGCACAAGAACACCATTTTTTACTCAAGTGCCGGATACGATGAAACTTGTCATAGATACCAACCGGATCATGGCCGGTCTCCTCAGGGATTCCACCTCGCGAAAAATTATCCTGCACGATTCATTTTCTTTTTATGCCCCGGATTATATTGAGACCGAATTGTTCAAACACCGGGTGTATCTCGTGAAAAAGACAAAACTCTCTGAACCGGATTTTGATATCCTCATGTATATCCTGCTTGAACACGTAATCCTGGTCCCTTTTGAAGACTTCGGACAAGAGTACGATCATGCGATGCAGATCATGAAAACGGTTGATGAAAACGATTCTTTAGTTTCTTGCTGTTGGCCTTGCCCTTGGCATCCAGGGTATATGGACAGAGGACCGGCATTTTCTCAGACAGGATCTTCTGAAAGTCTATTCAACCCGTGACCTTGTTGAAAGTATTTAGTGTGAGCAAGGGAACCTGTTCTCCCTTATCAGCTGATCCACGTGAGATACCGGGTCCTGGTGCACCACACACTCATTACCGACATACTACCACGCAATCTTTGCCGCATCAACAAAGCCATCAGCATTGAAGTGCACCCGGTATCCACGGGCACCCGTCCCGGGAGCACTCTTTTGATGCCGGCAGCATGGAAGCGCCAGGAAAGAACCAGTTATAATTGTGTGGATGCTGATGTGACCCGCGTCGATGGGTAATAACGGGTTATTGTTGTTTCTAAAAAAGCCAAAAAAAATATTTTTTCCTTTACAGAACGCTTTCGAGCTGCTGTTCGAGGACGTCAAGCCCCTTCTTGATGTCTTC
>JAFNGM010000261.1:0-258 GCA_017885225.1 Syntrophaceae bacterium
TGAATCCTTGACCCCTTGAACCCTCAAAATGCGCACAATTTTTCGGAGATGAACCTCACAATGTTCCCCCCTCATTCACTTATCCCTCAGTGAGTGAATGTATGTGCGCTCGTTCACGGATACTATAATTCATTTTTGATTTGTAGAGGATTCAGAAATATGGATGTACCATTTATGGTGTCGGACCAGACCATAAGCCGAGTTCTGTACCGCCTTCCGGTCACCCGAAAAGTGGTGATGATCATTCATCTGGGACAA
>JAFNGM010000261.1:318-4612 GCA_017885225.1 Syntrophaceae bacterium
GTCGCCGTTAGCGACCATCCTGCCCTGTGGAGCTCGGACTTTCCTCCCGCCCGGATATCCGGGCCAGCGATCATCTGGTCTACTCCTACACCGTAAATATATATTTCTGGTTATTATAGATTATCTGCAGACAAAAAGGAAGTTATAATATTTGGAGAGAGTTATTTGATTGCTTCATCAATCGCTTCATTGGCCAATGTGTCCGCGAGGTGATTTTGACTTCTGTCTATGTGCTTCACGGTATAACTTTCAAGGTACGAAAGTAATTTTTTTACCTCACCCATCAGCACCTTTAAGGCTTCATTCTTTACTTTATAGTAACCATTTATCTGATTCACCAGAAGTTCCGAATCAAGAAATATGTGAAGAGACCTGCACTTCCTTTTCAACGCCTCCTCCAAGCCGAGGATCAGCGCTTTGTATTCAGCGATATTATTTGTGCACAAACCCAGTGCGGTTTTTTGTGTGGCAAATATATTCCCCTGCTCATCTATCAGAACCGCTCCCGCACCACCCTCACCGGGATTTCCCCTGCAGGCCCCATCAGTGTAAAGATTATAAGTGCGCTCAGGCATCAGTGCCACCCTGATTTATCCAGTATATAATTCTGTTACAGTTCGGGCAGGATAATAAATCCGCGGACCTTTGCAGTTCAATGTACAACTGGGGCGGGATATTCATATGGCAGCCGCTACATACCTCTTTCCATACCAATACAACGGCCAACCCATTTCTCGCACCTTTGATTATTTCATACTTTTTTTGAAGTTCACTGCGAACCTGCCTTCTAAGATCACTACTTTTTTGCTGGCAATCTGCAAGGTCGACATCAAGTTGGCTGATTTCCTGCGCTATCTTTTGCTTTTCACTTTCATATCGAGATCTGCGATCATCAAAATCTTTCTCTTTCGTCCTCAGCACACCCTTGATATTATCCAAATCCTCCATTGCAGTGATGATTTCATCCTCATTATCGCTGTTTTTCTTTTCGATGGTTTCAATTTCTTTCAAGATCGCCTGATATTCCTTGTTTGTTTTCACCTCTAACAGGCGATCTTTCGTTTTTTTGAGGGTGTCAACCCCTCTTTTGAACTTATCTTCGTTATCACCGCGGCGCTTATTCAATTCTTCAAACTTACTCCTCGCTTCCTCCATGCTTGCAGTCATCGCCATGAATTCTTCATCCATCTGCGCGATTTTTTCCGGCAGTTCCTTTTTCTTAATGGTGATCTCGCCGATTTTTAAATCTATCCCTTGAAGCTCGATTAAAAAAGATAATTGTGCTTTCAAATTTTTTCCTTTCATCCCGAGTTATCGATCAAGAGATGAATCCATCAATCCTTTTGCAAAAATACCCGCCACTTCGCACCAAAAAAAATGCACCAACGTGTGGTGCATTTATCTTATGAGGATATATGGTCCCCCGCTCCTCTTGAATTGCATGCCGGTGTCTTTCCATGGCTCATAGAAATCGTAATCTCACAAAGATAATGCCGCGCATAACGCTCCATGCCTTGTCCGTACTGCACAGATTACAGACCGCCTTGCCCGTGAATTATGTGATGGGCCCACCTGGATTCGAACCAGGGACCTACCGGTTATGAGCCGGTGGCTCTACCAATTGAGCTATGGGCCCCTCATTTGTTATGGTACGCCTAAGGTTCAGGCGTAAATTTAACTTTTATACTTACTACTCATTTTTTGTCAATACTTATTTGGCGATAGGCCTGAAGACCTTCCTCCGGGACGGGTTTCTCAACTTTCGCACCGCATTGGCTTCCATTTGCCTGTTTCGTTCCCTGTTGATGCGCAAATGATCTCTTTCCTTTTCCAGAGCATAGTCGCTCCTCTCGCTGATTCCAAAACGCATCCTGAGCACTTTTTCTTCTCTGGGAGTCAATGTTGATAATATCTTCCTTGTCTGCTCGGCAAGATTCATACTTATTGTCGCTTCCGAAGGGGACATTATCTTTTTATCCACTATGAAATCACCAAGATGGCTGTCTTCTTCCTCACCTATTGGCGTTTCCAGAGATATGGGTTCTTTGGCAATTTTCAGAACCTTTCTCACCTTTTCTAAAGGATACTCCATTTTATTTGCAATTTCCTCAGGATTGGGTTCCCTCCCTAATTCCTGAACCAGGTAACGGGAGGTCCGGATCAGCTTGTTAATCGTTTCAATCATATGCACGGGAATTCTTATGGTTCTTGCCTGATCGGCAATCGCTCTCGTAATTGCCTGTCTGATCCACCATGTGGCATAGGTGGAGAACTTATACCCGCGCTGATATTCAAACTTATCAACAGCCTTCATCAGACCGATATTCCCCTCCTGGATAAGATCCAAAAACTGTAGTCCTCTGCTCGTGTATTTTTTCGCAATACTTACCACAAGCCGGAGGTTTGCTTCCACCAGCTTTCTCTTCGCTCTCTCCGCCTTTCTTTCTCCCCTTTCAATTGTAGTCACAATCTTCTTCAAGGCAGCATATGAAATGCCTGTTTCCTGCATGATAGCTGCCGTTTTTTTCTTGGCGTGGATAATTGGTCCTTCCCATGCTTTTAACTTCGCAATCGGCACTCTCGTTTCTTTGTCTATAACGCGATGTGCAGGCAGCTTTTTAACCCTCTCACACGCCCTCTCTATCTCCTTAAGAGACAACCCCGTTTCTTCTTTATACATGCGGATTTCATTGTCCGCCTCTTCTCCCTCCGCCACATAATACTTCAGTCTCGAGACCAGCTTTTCTATCTGCTTTTTGCTGAATCTTACTTTTCTGCATAAGCGGCTTATGCTCTTGGTATTTTTCTCAATTTCCGCCTCGATGACGTCTTTCTCTCGCTTACCAAGCCCCTTTGACTTAAGTTTCCGCCTGAGGTTGTCATTTTTCTTGTCTAACGCAGTTATCCTGTCGATCAGCTTCTGCACCCTTTCCTTATGCATATCTTCCTCAACAAAACCATCTTCGTCTTCAAGATTGGCCACTATACTCTTTATGCGGAGGTCACCGCTTTTCAGTTTTTCGCCAATATCCACAACGGCCTTCACCGACGCTGCGACGCCAAAGATGGAGTCCATCACTTCTCTCTCTCCCTCTTCGATTTTCTTGGCAATTTCAACTTCTCCTTCCCTAGAGAGTAAGGACACAAGGCCCATCTCGCGAAGGTACATCTTGACAGGATCACCGGTCTTACCTACCGTGGCCATGATGTCAAGAAGATCTTCTTCCTTGACGTCTACTCTTTCGTCTGTAACCTTCTTAACGAGGAGCTTTTCCCCTTTATCAGTATCAATAATATCGATATTTTTTTCGCCAAAGAGCATGATGATATCATCGATCTGATCGGATGATACGATGTCGGAGGGCAGTATATCATTTACATCGTCATAGGTTAAAAAACCCTTCGCTTCACCCAATGATATCAATTTTTTAAACTCTTCGGATTCCATTTCTTTTCCCATAGTGTTTACTCCCAGGCAATTTTCTCAAAGACACAAAGTTGAGAACACAATGTTCTTATTGCAGTGCTTTTTCCTCTCTTAATAATCTTTCTTTTTCTACTAACAATCTGTTGCTCAGCTCATGGTTGCCNNTACCACTTCCGCTTAATCTGCTTCAGGGTATCCGCAATTATACGATCAATGATCCCTTCATTATAGGGATTCTCATTTATCATTTTTTTAAGGAGCTTCTGCCTTATCGCATCATGTTCAATGTTCTGTATGAACAGGGATGCGTCAAAGCCCTCTGAGCCTTCCTTCTCAAAAGAATTTTGTAATCTTTGTGCAAGTGATTGTAAGTTCGCGCTCATGAAGAAATCAAAGATATCCTGGCGGACAATTTCAGATATTTTTAAAGGGTATTCCAGCATGATATGAATGAGACTCAACTCGACCGTGTCAATATCCATATCCGGTTCCCTCGCTGCGGAAACAGGATGTACGGTCTGCGTCTTTACCGCGCGATTGATTTCTTTAGTCAAAAGCTCCTGATTTAACCCTAATTTCTCCGATACCCTCCTTATGAATAAATCTCTCTCGCTTATATTGTCAATATTGACAATANNTACCGCTTCTCTCAAAGCATCTCTTTTTTCCTCAACCGTAGAAACGCTTCCAATGAAATTCTCAATATAGTAATCGACCATAGACTGCGCGCGGCCGATAATTCCCGCAAGAGGTTCATTTCCGTATGTCCTTACATATTGGTCCGGATCATAGCCTTCAGGAAGCACTGCAGCCTTCGCGTGCACGTTTCGGGAAAGAAAAAGTTCAATGCTCCGCGCCAGGGCCATC
>JAFNGM010000262.1:0-3360 GCA_017885225.1 Syntrophaceae bacterium
ACCGGTGCCTTCAACACAAGCGTATCAATGGTGAACCTCCCCTTTTCCGTGCGGGAATACCTTCGGAATGCAAATATAGCGAAAGCAACCCCGGCAATCATAAAAAGGAAATAACTTTGCATAAATTTGCTTGCATTGACAAGAAATTGTGTGGGACCCGGTAATTCACCGCCCATGCCTTCAAACATCTTCTGAAAAACAGGAATAACCTTCAACAACAGAAGTGCAACGACAGCTATGGAGATAACGAGTACGCTGGCAGGGTAGGTCATCGCACCCTTGACCTTGCTCTTCAATTTCATCGCTTTTTCCATATAATTTGAAAGACGACTGAGAACAACGTCAAGAATACCGCCACTTTCCCCCGCAGCAACAAGATTGATAAAAAGTTCATCAAAGACCGCAGGGTACTTATTCAAGGCATCATGCAAGGTCGAGCCACCTTCAATATCTTCCTTTACTGATGTTATGATGTTAGCAAAGGTCTTGTTCTGCTCCTGTTGGGCCAATAAATCGAGACACTGGATAAGGGGAAGACCTGCATTGATCATGGTGGAAAATATTCGAGCAAAGACAACAACGTCCTTCTGCTTAACCCCCTGTTTGAGAAAGGGCAGATATTCCTTAATATCCTTTGGCTTTTTCTTTACGGTGATCGATTTGAAACCCTGCCGACGAAGAAGTCCCCTGACTACAGACTCATCAGCAGCATCCATCTCTCCTTTTTTTACCTCACCCCTTTTTGTCTCTGCTTCCCACACAAATACTGCCATACACAATATCCCCCCTTCACACTATTACACTTTTCCCCACGCCCTTAATATGTCATAGAGGACTATTCCTGCCACCACAGAAACATTCAGTGACCCAATCTGGCCCATCATAGGAACCGATAGAAGAAAATCGCATTTTTTTTTAATGAGTGGCCTCATTCCCCGTCCCTCGCTGCCCATTACAAGACCGACATGGCCTTTATAATCAAAGGTGTTCATTGTATTAACAGACGCAGGATCTGTACCGTATATCCAGAAACCTTTTTCTTTTAAATGTTCAATTGTGTGAACCAAATTAACTACCATGGCCACAGGGGTGTGACACACAGCCCCGGCAGACGCCTTTATCACCGCCGCGGTGACGGCCGCCGAACGATTTTCGGGTATGATAACACCATTTGCACCGCAACAATGAGCCGTTCTTATCAGGGAACCAAGATTTTGAGGATCCGTAATATTATCAAGAATGAGAATCAAATTGTTATTGAAATCGACATGACGATTTGCAATAACGTCATCCACCGTAACATACGTGAACGTCTCTCGAAAACCAATAACTCCCTGATGAATTTTCTCACCGACCTGTCTGTCTAAATAACCCCTTTCCCTAAATTCTACCGGAATATCATTTTTCTCCGCAAGATTCAGAATTCTGTGTACGGCCTCTCCTCCTCTTCCTTTGGCAATCACGATTTTACTGATCATCCCCTTCTCACTCTTAAGCGCTTCCAGAAGGGCGTTCATTCCGAAAATTACCTGCACGTCTTCGCTCCACATCATGCTCGCGTCCTCAACGGACGAAAAACATTTTAGTCTCCTTTCGAAGACTATCCCACTATTCGACACAGCATATGACAATGAGCTTTGGTAATAAAATTATAGTGATATTATAATACTTTTTTACGTATTGCAAGACCTTCGGTAATCTCCTTGACAATCTGTATAACCTTTTCAACCGGATTTTCTGCATTCCTGATTGGTCTTCCTACAACAATGTAATCAGCACCTCGGGCTATGGCACTTCTCGCGGTAGAGGTTCTTTTCTGGTCATCACCTGTCTCCGCAGCATCTCTTATGCCAGGCGTCACCACAATAAAATCAGGACCACATGCCTCCCGAATAGCATCAATATCGTCGGCCGATGCCACAACACCAGAAATACCTGAATCCTGCGCCAATCTCGCCAGTCGTACCACCAGTTCATCCGTCCGGCAGTGAAACCCCATACGTGCAAGGTCCCCATCATTCAAACTCGTCAGTACGGTAACGGCGAGTATTATGGGCATGGGCAGTCCCTTGTCCCGCACTATCCTCCGAACAGCGGCAACGGTTTTTTCCATCATCTCTTTTCCGCCGAGGGCATGAACGTTAAACATGAAAACCCCATGCTCTACAGCCCCTGCGGCAGCTCCCGCTACGGTATGCGGAATGTCATGAAATTTTAAATCGAGAAAGATTTTTTTACCTCTCTCCTGTATCAATGTAATGATGGAAAGCCCATATCGGGTGAAGGATTCCTTTCCTACTTTGAATATTTCTATATGATCCTTGAGATGCTCAACCCATGAGGTTGCTTCCTCTACACCCTTCCCAACGTCAAGGGCGAAGATCAGCATCTCCGCAGGATTTTTATTCGAGGTACTCATCATCATCGACAAATTCCGTATCATCCACTATGTGTTTATAGTCAACTTTGATGCCCCGTAAATAATCAGGGTTGGCATATGTTACTTTTCCGTCAGCTATTTCTCTTAGAGCAGCAACAATCTCCCTGTTATTTTTAACATCTGTGAGAGGTTTCGAACCTTTCAGTAATTGTCTTGTTCTCTTTGAAGTGAGCACAACCAACGCAAATCTGTTTTTTGCCGCTTTAAGCGAATCTTCAACGGTAATCCTCGCCATATTTGTAAAACCTCCTTATACAAAAAAATCTTTTATTTTATTCGCCAATCTTTCTCTTCTGCTTTTTTCTGCTACATATATGGACTTTAAAGCCTCAATCGCAGTTTCAAGCCGATCATTAAAAATTATATAATCGTACCACACAATTTCCCTAATTTCATCCAAAGCATTCTTAACCCGTTTCTCCTTCGTGTGCTCATTCTCGAAACCCCTTCTGTTCAACCTTCTCTTGAGCTCATCGAGCGAAGGGGGAAGAATAAAAACAAATATACCCCCAGGGAAATTCTCTTTTAATCTTTTTGCACCCCTCGCTTCTATATCCAGTATCAAATCAAAGCCTTTCTCTAAACAAGCCTTCATCGTTTTTGCTGAAGTCCCATAGAGATGGCCATAATTTTCTTCCCATTCAGCAAACTCTCCCTGTTTTACACGATCCCTGAACATCTCCTCGGACACGAAATAATAATCTCTCCCGTCCTCTTCATCGGGACGAGGCAGCCTTGTCGTATACGAAATNNGAGAAACGCATATTAGGGCATATTTTCAGGACTTGCCTTAAAATCGAAGTCTTACCGGTGCCTGAAGGCGCTGACACCACAATGTAGAGGCCTTCCGACGTGCTGAAATCCATTTTATTCAATGTTCTGCACCTGCTCTCTAATTCTGGCAAGTTCCGCTTTAATCT
>JAFNGM010000262.1:3386-3588 GCA_017885225.1 Syntrophaceae bacterium
TATCACTTCTATCGGCCATAATAGCAATTTCTTGAACCAAGCGAATTTCATCAAGTGCCAATCCACCAGAAAGTTCTTTTACCCTTTCCGCGAATCGCTTTTGATAGTCCAGAACAACCTGGGGGGCCCGCAGCGCTATTGAATCAAGGGACTTTGTGATTAAATCTATTCTTACCATCAAGTCACGGCAGATGTTTTCCCC
>JAFNGM010000263.1 GCA_017885225.1 Syntrophaceae bacterium
ATCCCCGATAAAGATAACCTCTTCGACATCCTGCCGCGTATTCAGGTGGGTTAAAAAATTAGTTAACGCGACGGCGTCTTTCTCTTGAAGCCAGGTGTAATCGTGTTTGCCTGGCCCTATTTTAGGTACGTGAGAGATATGCATGTCGCTTATGAATATTCGCTTGTTCCTTTTAATCATGTGACACCTCCATTAAGAAACCACGTCTGCATTGCCATTATTCTGGACATACTGCAATGCCATTTGCCATGATGGGGAGCTTTGCCAGGTTCCAGTTTCCGCGAGTTACTTCTCTTTCCAGGTCACGGGTTCGATATGCCGAGACACGAACTTCGGGTCTCCTATGCCGGCTCAACCATTCATACCGTGCACGGATGTAAGACTTTATCCATTTTTTTTCATCTCCTCCAATGTCCGGCGGAATTTCCCGGAACTTCTGCCGGATAATCCATAGAATCGAACCACTATGGGTGAACGAGTCATAAATGACCAATGCCGAAAGGGGAAGTGTGAACTCGTGATCGTCTGCCCATTTCATGGCAGGAACGAAGTAGGCTTCATCGAAGAATCGGTCTTGAATCCGGCGCATGAGTGCATCTTCCCGGCCGGCGCGGCGCAATGGGCTCTTGAAAGCTTGGTCGTCAACAAGCTCTTCACTGCCTACTTTATCGGCGTAGGGTTGGAGAGCGCTGCTGTACGTTCCATAAGCATCGACATACATGTGCACAAGCTGACGCAGCTTCCCGTATTCCGTCGTTTGGGAACGGCCGTATGTTATCTGCCTGATGTCATGGGGACCGTCTGCGTAGATCGAGATACTGCCATAATCACCATTAGGCTTTCCGGTTTCAAAACAGTTGACCACTCGTTCAATTATCGACTTCTGGGTTGAGGTGAGCTGCATGATAAGACCTCCAGTCCGTTACCGAAGAAACGAGATGTCGAAACGACAAGGCGGTAATTTTTTTAACGCTCGCAAGGTGCTAGAATGTGAAATCCACCGCCAGAATACTTTCTGACAGCTCTTTCACTTTCGCCACGACAGGCAGATGGTGTTGGTTCACTTGATAGCGCTTCAGGGCATCCAGATCATCAAAGGCGGAAACGAGGGCGAAGTCATAGGACCTTTCGGAATGCACAATATCCCGACCGAATTGATATTCCTTGATTTCCGGAATTCTTCCTGGAAGCCCCCTGAGACCTTTCTCTATTTCTGCGATATCCTTGTCCGTGACTCCCGCTTTGAATTTCATGAAGACGATATGCTTGATCATGATAACGTTCCTTTCTTATTTATAAGTTTAATTCATCCCCGCTCACGCGAAAATGTAGACCTCTCATTCATAGGTTTCCATTTTCTTTCAACTATTGCCAACCTGTAAACAAAAGGTGTCATTTCGAAGGAACGGAGTGACTGAAAAATCTTTTATATTGTTGGAATAGATCCCTCCCGTCGCTCGGGATAGGGATATCTCCCTTCGGTTGATGTGACACCGAACTTAGGAAAAGAAATGCTACGACCGCGCAATTCTCATAATAAACGCGGAAAAAGGCAAGAAGAAAATAAGGCGAGGTATTCTAATTTTCATAGTCAAAATCTTTTTTACAAAACCACGTTAGCTATCCCTCCTCGTCTTTTCGACTGCAAGGTGAAATCTTTTCTCATCTCATAAACAACCGATCCAGCTTATCCATATTCTCGATTTCATGGAGAGACGATAAATTTTTTATTGAAAGTGGGGTTTGTGATTGATGCGTTTGTATAGCAGCTTTCACTCTGTACTGTATAGGTAAAATATTTGAAAATCTGAATCGCACTGGTTATTGCTGTCACCTACAAATGTTCACTATGAGATAATTGCGTCTGTTAATAATTACTGAAAGAAATATACTTAATTAAAGAGCCAAGGCATTGAACCTCGGCCCTTTAATTCACAACCAAGTGTGGCTATTTGACCTTGGATAGTTAACCTATTCCAATTGCTTTAAGACCTTCCTTGGCTTCAAGCCATGTGTTTGCAGAATAGGTGAAGCCCGGCACACCATAATATTTTGTGAAGCGGGTGGTAATAAATTGGCTTGCCTCTAAAATTTTGGTTTGGTCTAATTCATATATGACAATAGCTTTATTTCCCACCCCTGCCTCACTGCTGAAATAGGGGCCTTTCATGGTTATATATGCGGGCAGAGGGGGTTGCTCCAAAAAACGCTTGGCCATCTCTTTTACACTTTCCGGGGGATAAGACAAAATTCCTATGATAACCATTTTCAACCTCCTTTTTGACAGACGAATGACTGTCTAAATTTTTTGATTGAATAGATATTCTGAATATTCAAACAAAATGAGCCCCCAAAGAGATATAGTAACTCCTTGGAGGCCTCTCATGATCACTTTCTGGTAACTCCACTTTCTCATCGTGCCCACCTCAAGATCAGAAGTTATGTTGTAGATTTCACGCAATTATTCAGCGTCATTTTCAGGACAAATAATGTTATAACTGTGAATATTAATCTTCATTCACTTCCATGATCCACAGTGAAAATGCGTAACTTCCTCCCGTCAGTAGTCATAGACTCCATCATCGCTTCTATCAACACACGCGGCGGGCAATTCTGCCATGTTTTCCAATCTTTAAGAGTACTCCATGTGCTGATGATTTTGAAGTGAGAAGGATCAATCAATTCACGAAGGGTCTCACCAGAGATATACCCGTGCTGCCTCATGGCCATCTCCCTCAGTTCCAGCAACAGGTCATTGAAGTGCTCCTCTTTGTCTGGCTGACAAAGTTGGTCGATAATTACTTTTATCATTTGTCTTACCTCCCCCCTGAAGGCTGACGCATGTTCCTTGTAAGTTACCCTTGTGATATAAAATTATAATTAAGATCAGATTTCTTTCGTTCTTCATCCTCTATTTACACGGAATTTCTCCGGGCAATCTCCCTTTCCAGCGCATCTAAGAAGGACAATTGATCATCTCTATATATTGCCGAATCGCTCATATCGGTATCCGACAGTCCATGTTTCGACCAGTCGAACTCCGTCTGCTGCGGTGTGTAGTTACAATCAACCGGCAATAATAAAAAGATAAAACAGTTGTCGCGTATCCATCCCACACAATCCTCTCTGCAACACCTTCTGTCCGCAAACATGCACCATTTCATATCCGCACCCCTTTTAAATTTTTATTTGCGCTAAGAACACGATAGCAGCTCCATCATATGTTCAGAGGTCTCTTGCACTTCGGAGAAGCTGTGCACTTCGAAAACTTTCATACGTGCTTTGAAATAATTGACTGCCGCGAGGGTACCCGTTTTTGTATCGAAGTAAATGCTGAGCCTCTTGTCTATGGCCGCTTCATCCTGATCATCTGCACGAATGGTGAGCGTCTCGCACCCGCACACATGGCAGAACAGCGCCCCGTGTTTCTCCACTGGCCTGATGGCATCGATAGAGATGTTATTGGGATGGCTGTTCTCAGACGCACAGAGCCGGCGGCCCATAATACGATTCTTCGCGGTATCTCTGTCAATGATGATCTCAATCACAAAGTCGAGGTTAATCCCCTCCCTTTCTATGTCCATACCGAGGGCTTCCGCCTGGGTGAGGTTTCGTGGAAAACCGTCGAGGAGCCAGCCGTTCTTGAAATTTGGGTTTTTTATACGATTCATGATCATCGGAATCGTTATATCGTCGGGCACCAGTTCTCCCCGATCGATAAATATCTTTGCCCTCCTGCCTATATCAGTACTGCCTGAAACATTTTCTCTGAAGATGACACCTGTCTCGATGCGCCGTACACTGAACTTTTCCCTAAGAATTGCACCCTGGGTCCCTTTGCCGCTCCCGTTTGGTCCAAAAAGGATGATGTTCATGCCATGCACTCCCTTCTCATAAACAATTATGCCCGTGGTACTGAAAACATGATTCTTGTCCCACGGAAAAGGAATGAGTTCTACGCGCCCATCGCAACGGGACGATTTAGTGTTCTCACATCAATGAGGTTCTCATAAAGTTTGTCAAGGAAGTTCCAGGCAGGAGGTGGAACCTGGAACTTCCTTTCAACAGGAAATTAATAGTATGAGGTTATAAAGAAAATTGCTGTAATCAACCTGATATACGCTTTAATCAGGCTCACACACAATATGTGGAAGACATCCCTTAAGGAAATTACTCTCATGCTGAAGGGAAGAAGGGCGAGTATAAGCTACAACGTGAGCACACGCAATGCCCCCGTTGTCCAGTTCAGTGGTTTCCCTGACGTGTTATGATTATCTCGCTACAGCCCCCTTCAATGCCTTGCCTGCGGTGAACTTAGGAACCTTTTTAGCCGCAATCCTGATGGGTTTACCATTTTGAGGATTTCGTCCCATTCTGGCAGATCTTTTCACGACAGAGAACCTTCCAAAACCGACGAGAGTCACCCATTCACCCTTCTTCAGCGCTTTTTTGATCGCCCAAAAAAACGCGTCAACAACCTTTCCCGCTTCTGCCTTGCTGCAGGTGACTTTTGCAACTTCACTGACGATATCCCCTTTGTTCATTCCTTCGTCCTCCTTTTTTAGTAATAAGGTCGATCCACGACCAACTGATTTCTTCTTTGTTGTGTATCAATAATGTAGCTTACTATGAATGCTTAATGGCGATTATGCAATATGAAATAATTACTATGTTAATATCTACCGAAAACTGATATTATATTCTCCATAAAACCCATAACAATGGAAATTTATTATAGTCTTAGAGCTTGTTTATTTGAAATTGTGAATTGCAATAATCTTTGTCATAAAAGGCTGGTTCTCTTATAACTCATCCATAGTTGGAGGTGAATATGGGAATGACTGTCAAGTCCAGAGCAAAACAGTCGAATACAGACGGTAAGCAACGGGGCGGCACACTTCCCTGGAGGGAAGCAGGATTCCAGGAGTTGGCAGACAATATCAGTGACGGCGTCTTCTGCATCAACCCTGCTGGATATTTTACCTTTGTAAACAAAGTAGTTACAGAACGATCCGGCATGCGTCCCAATAAATTCTATGCTTCTCGCTTCCTTGATATCG
The DNA here is from genome assembly GCA_017885225.1 of Syntrophaceae bacterium. Taxonomy (GTDB): domain Bacteria; phylum Desulfobacterota; class Syntrophia; order Syntrophales; family UBA2185; genus UBA2185. The sequence continues at coordinate 5,061 of JAFNGM010000263.1, forward strand.
TTCATCCCGTATACCGTGATGAGACCGTACAGAACTTTCAAAGAGTCATGAGAGGGGAAAACGGCATCCCGTATGAGTTGAAATATGAAAGTGCTGACGGACAGTTAAAGATCGTGGAAGTGCATTCAAGACCCCTCCTCATTGGCGGAAAGGTCGTTGGTTTATTGGGCATTGTGCGAAACATTATGGAACGGAAGCAGGCCGAGGCGTTGTTGCGTCAACGTGAAGCATCTTACCGCGCGGTCGTTGAAGACCAGGAGGAAATGATCTGCCGTTTCCTCCCCGATAGCACGCTTACTTTTGTCAATGATGCGTATTGCCGTTTTTTTGGTAAGAACAAGGATGAGTTGCTGGGAAGAAAATTCCTGCCCTTCGTTGCGGATGAGGACCGGGAAATTGTAATGCAAAGAATTGCCGCGTTAAGCAAGGAAAAACCGAGTGAGATGCATGATCAGCGTTCATTTACAGCTTCTGGAGACGAGTGCTGGCAGCAATGGGTGAACCGGGCATTATTTGATGAACAGGGATGTGTGACAGAAATCCAGGCAGTCGGAC
>JAFNGM010000264.1 GCA_017885225.1 Syntrophaceae bacterium
GTCGTTCCTTCACCATTAATGTAGAGATAGGCTCCCGAACCTGCCCCAACCGCAGCAACACCAGCTCCCAGGACGACACAACCGGAAATAAAACAACTACACAGGACTAACAATAACCAAGACATTCGTTTAACCATACGCTATCCTTTCCATATCAGATTATCTGGATTGCAATACTTACATAGCTTCTCGGGTGNNAATCTCCGTGAAGCTCCTGCCTTTATTCATTATAAGACTCACGTGAATGACAAGACATCCAATAGTGACTGTGGGCTTTTATATAAATTATGTTTTTCCAATTGTCCATAAAGAACTGACAATTATACTTGCGTCCATATAATCTGCAGGATTGTTGACCGATCAATTCCATCTGTAACCCTTAATTCTGACAACTACCCACTTCTGAAAAGTAGTAGGTGCGAGAACATAGCCTCAGGATATACTATCTTTGATTTTATTTTTTCCAGGAGCTTGTTCTGCTGATCATTACTTCGCGCTTCATGGCACGTTAAACTTGAAAAAAGCAGCGTGTCGTTCAATCATATCAGCGATATCTGGAGAATTCCCCTGAAAAATTAAATTTTTCACTTCAGCCACTTTCTTTTCGTATTCCTCAATAAGTTGATGGATGTCGGGATTCATGGTGATGATTTCGGCATAGAGGGTGGGATTCTGGCAAAAAACCTTCTGAATGATTTCTGTTTTTGCCTTAAAAGCAGGTGTGGCAAACCGGCATAATTCAGAAAAGCTCACGCCTGCCTTGCTCAAAACAAGGCCCATAATTATGGTGTTAAAATGATTGAGGCCCTGTATGACGGCCATCATGCGGTCATGGTTCTCCGGCATCGATTCAATAACAATGGCGCCATTCTTCTCCAGGATACCCCTAAGCCAGGCAATCCATTTCTTTGTCCTTACCGGACAGAGAACGACTCGCTGCCCGGCGATGCTCTCAATCTGAGGGCCGAAGAGGGGATGACAGCCGATGACTTCTGAAGCAGATGTTTCCAGCATGGCTTTCACAGGTCCTTCTTTCAGAGATGTGAGATCCATGAGGAGTGAATCCGCTCTCATAAGAGGACCGACTTTCTCTATCACCGCGCAGGTCACGCCGATGGGAACGCTCACAACAACCACCTGGCATGTGCGTGCCATTTCGTCAAGACCAATCCCTCTGTGTCTTCCGGATGCATGAACGATGTACCCTTCCATTTCTAAAAAGCGGGCAAGCCATGCACCCATGCCGCGAGTGCCGCCAATGATGCCGATCTTGATATCATTCATTCCATTGCCTTCTGCCTTAATAAGTAATCCGCCAAAACAATGCTCACCATTGCCTCACAGACGGGAATGATCCGGGGGATTACTGCCACATCGTGCCTTCCCTTAATTGATATCTCCGCAGGATTCCCGTGTATGTCTATGGTCTTTTGAACCTTGGTGATGGACGCAATCGGCTTGCATGCCACCCTTATAATAATGTCCTGCCCTGTGGTAATACCCGCCAGTATTCCCCCGGCATGATTCGTAAGAAAACCCGTAGGCGCGATCGAATCATTCGCCTCAGAACCCGTCATTTCCGCAACCTGGAATCCGGCCCCGATTTCCACCCCTTTGACCGATCCAATACCCATGAGGGCCTTGGCAAGATCGGCATCCATCTTATCAAATACGGGCTCTCCCAGACCCGGCGGACATCCCCGGACGATGATTTCCACAATGCCGCCCAGTGAATCTCCAGAGCGCCTCGCTTCCTCCAGTTTCTTCTCCATTGCTCTGGTGGCATCAGGATCAGGACACATCAAACTACTGGCGGCAATATCCTCGCGTGAAATCCTGCCCGGTATTACGACAATACCTCCCAGTGCCTTCGCATAGGCGAGAACCTCGATTCCTTCACGGGAAATAATCTTTCCGGCAATTGCCCCGGCTGCGACGCGGGCAGCCGTTTCCCGTGCCGAAGCGCGCCCGCCGCCCCGGTAATCACGGATCCCGTATTTCTTGAAATAGGTATAATCGCCATGACCGGGCCGAAAAACGTCTTTAATCTCTTCATAGGCGCTGCTGTCAACATTTTTGTTCTCCATGATCAGGGAAATGGGTGTGCCGGTTGTCTTCCCCAGAAAAGTACCCGAAAGTATTTTCACCGCGTCTTCTTCCTTGCGGGGCGAACTCGAGGCAATCATGCCCGGTTTTCTTCTGTCGAGCGCTTTCTGAATATCACTTTCCGTGATATCAATACCGGAAGGGCATCCCTCCACAACAGCGCCGGTGGCGGGGCCGTGTGACTCACCCCATGTTGTTACTTTAAAGAGGACACCGAAAGAATTTCCTGACATGCTGTCTCCTTTTCATGATAAGTGTTTTAGGTTCTTCTTTTCGGAGATGAACCGTAATGTATAACGACAATGGCTTCTATGCACGGCCATACAGTTTTTGAAGCTCGTCCCAGAAACCCGGGAATGATTTCCCGACGCAGAGCTTGTCTTGTATCTTCATCTTCGGGATTGCAAGACCTGCTATGGCGAAGCTCATGGCAATGCGGTGATCATTATACGTCTCAATTTCTGCGCCATGCGGCTTTCCACCTTCAATAACAAGCCCGTCATCCCTTTCTTTCGCATTGACACCGATTCTGTGTAACTCATTCACCAGTGCGGCAATACGGTCGCTCTCTTTAAGGCGCAAATGGGAAACATTTGTGATGGACGTTCGCCCCTGTCTGAATGCGGCGAGAACCGCAAGCGTGGGCACCATATCGGGCATATTCCCCATATCAAAAACAACATCTCCTCCATGTAAAGGACCCCCGATGACATCGACCCACGAATCGCCTCGCACGATGAAACATCCCACACCCTCCATGATATTCAAGAATTTGATGTCCCCCTGGAGGCTCTCAGGGTTTATATTCATGACCCTCACCCGCCCACGGCACAGTGCGGCAGCCAAAAAGAAATAGGAAGCACTGGATGCATCTCCCTCGACAATATACTCCTGGCCTGCATAATTACGTCCGCTTTTCACCTTGAAACGATTCTTATCTCCTCTCTCGATCTCCGCGCCGAAGCGCTCCATAATATGCAGCGTCATTTCTATATAGGGTTCAGACACCGTACTGCCCTGGAGCGTTATTTCTATGTCTTCTGCAGCGTAGGGAGCGCCGATGAGAAGAGAAGAAATGTACTGACTGCTTTCCACGTCCGTGAATGCCACCGAGCCTCCGCGTAAGCCCTGCGCATCGATTCTCACAGGAGGATAGCCTTTATTATCCCTGCTGTGAGAGGGAACTCCCAGCGTCTTCAGCGCATCCAGAAGCGGTTTTAAAGGCCTTTCACGAAGGCGGCTGCTCCCCTCGAGGAGAAACTCGCCTTTCCCGAGGGAAACCATCGTGGTGAGGAATCGCAGCGCCGTGCCGTTATTTCCCAGATAAATCGCCTGCCCGGGATTCCGGATTTTTCCGCCCGTTCCCTGAATGACAACATCATTGCCGGAAGTAAGAATTTCAATCCCGAGAACTCGCAGGGCCTCCATCAAATAACGCGTATCTTCTGAGAGGAGCACGCGAGAAATGGTCGATCTTCCCTCTGCCAGGGCGGCAATGATGAGGGCCCTTTGGGTGTAGCTCTTGGACCCTGGGACCTCCACCGTTGCATCGAGATGGTGAACAGGCCTAATTTCCATAGAGAAGACGCTCCATAACAACCTGTTTCATAGTCTCTCTCGAGGGCTCCATTCCTGTCCAGAGTTTGATCTGCTCCGCCCCCTGATGGACAAACATACCGATGCCGGGTATGATTACGCATCCTGCATTCTCGGCATCCTTCAGCAGTGTTGTCTTGAGGGGATTATAGATCATATCCATGACCCACCGGTAGTTTGCGAGCACGTCGCGCTCTACGGGTGTTTCATGAATATCCGGCATCATGCCGACAGGCGTGGTATTGACCAAGCAATCTGCCCTGACATG
>JAFNGM010000265.1 GCA_017885225.1 Syntrophaceae bacterium
AGGACCGGGAATCGGCCTGGGTCCCGCGATCTTATGGGGAGGACCCATCATCTTCGGCGGTTCCGCCGCCGGTCCGCCGCCGGACACATGAACTTCACCGTCATATACTTTTACCAGCGCCGACTTATCTTCTTCGACATTCACACGATACACGGTACCTCTTACACCTGCTACGGCATTCTCACACTGAAGCTCAAATTGACCCCTTCTTCCAACGGCCTTGCTCACATTGGCCCATGTCCTTCCTACAGCCATATGAAACTTTATATTTCTCGGTTGAGTTTCGCTTCCGGAATCAATCTGAATAACCTTAAAATTAGAATTGCCCGCAAAGCGAACCGTGGAATAATCCGGCAGAATAAGCTCCAGCCTCGCTCTGGATCCGGTACTGACTTGGTCGCCTGCCCTGAGAACATCTCCTGCTTTCAAGGAACGCCATCTTTTAGTACTCGCCAGAAGTACTTTCACCGATCCCTGCAAAAGGTTTACTTTCGTTTCCCCTCTGCCTATCTTTAACTCCATGATCCTTTTCGCATCAACCTGTTGAAGACCAAGCAACACAAATGATACCACACATAAAAAAACTATTATCTTTTTCATCTGCGTCTCCTTTTTGAGAGTATATAGCGTTCGGCGTGTGATGATACAAAGCGAAATAAATTTACCCGTCTTTTGTGAAGTATCTCATTGATCCATGAATATTATGTTACCGAATCAGGACCATCAGGGAGAGTCTTCATGGCCTTATCTACAACTTCCTGAATCGTCGGCTCATATGTCAGACATGATTCCAATTCAAGTTGCTCCCGTGAAAACCCATAATTTCTTTTGACGATGCTATAACGGGAGCTCCAGAGCGTCACACCGGTCTTTGCGCTCCGCAGTTCGAACACTACGGATACGCGTATGGGTGCATACACGTAAGAAAACGAAGTCGAGCACTCAGAGAGTGTCGCATAAAGGACCGCGTCGACACCTAAAAGCTCCCCTACCGCCTTAGGAGGAATGGTTTCTCTCTTGAAATCTGCATATCCCCCATACACCTTAGAGAGCTTTTCATCAATGAGCTGCAGTGGTATTTTGGGGTAACCCTTGAAATACAGTTCGTTGAAAACTTTTTCTCTGAGCATATGAGCCGCTTTTGCATCGGCAGTCTGGTTCTTTACAAGCAATACGGCAATGAATCTTGTGCCGCTTTTACTATAATCGGGATCCACTTTACTGGGTATGGATGTACACCCTATTGCCATGGCGAGGACAATTATTGATATAAGAAGCCGGATGTACAAAAAAATGAAATCTATTTTCATCGGGAACATTATATTATCTCTGTTTTAGGAAAGTAACTGCTATATAATCCTGATCCTCACGAATAGTATTGAGGGAAAATTGTCCCGTTTTCATGAGCTCGTCTGTGAGAGACCGGATATTCCCACCCTGGATAGTTAACATCAGTCTTGCCGTACCGTGTTCCATGCGTTGAGGATGATAATGCCTTACACCGCGGATCCTGGTCATAAGCAGTTCTCTGATTTTCGCATAATCCGCATAATTTTCTATACCCTGCACCGTGATAACTGCCTTCACGAAAGGGCCTCCGTTCATCGCCGCCGTGAGCAGTCCAAGGGCCCTGAGATTATCTTTTATATCGCCCACAGATAATGTTGATTTAATGCCGACTTTATAGTGTGGGTGATCCTGTCTTTCACTGACAATTCTGTAATCATGAATGTAATCTTCATATTTTGCATAAATACCGTCTCTGATTACTTGAGATTTCTCCGCAGCGGTATTCTGAGGGATCAACGTTAACACTACATATTCCACAGCCTTCTGGAGAGCATCACGGATGGCATTATTTCTTGCACGCTCTATATTATCATTTTTGATGACACTTGTTCCCTCTGCGTCCACTATCCGGACTTCCCCATTGCTCTGTGAAAATCCCTCAGAGAATAATACGAGGAAAATACAGGGTGCAATAACCGCTGCAATAAAAAACTTCTTTATCATCTTTTCAATTTTTCTATTTCTTCCCTGATCACCCTTTCGGCAATCTCCGGCACCATCTCTTTCACGATCCTTTCGGTTGTTTCTGCAACCATTTTCATAATCTCTTCATGAAGGCCAGGATCATACCGCAAGCCCCCGGAACCCTTTTCCACCACATCCGTAAGGTCATACACCGCGTCGTCGGGATTCAACATCCTCTCATATACCCGGCCATCAATGACAATAATCTCCCGATCTTTTTTGGCATCGCTTACCAAATTATCGCCGGCCACATCATGGAGATTATAGATCCTGTCATCTGTTGTCAAGAGACGGTCGTCTATAATAATATCGCCCTTACGGGTGTCTCCGATTTCTCCGCCATCTTCACCGAGTAATCCCACTACTTGCTTTGATGGTGCATCCATATTCAGCCTCACTTTGCCTTAATGGAAATATAATGTAAATAATAGCGAGAGTTATCACACCTGCCCAAACAGTTCAAGGAAATAGTAAAAAGCAATTTCCTTTTATCCCTCATGATTTATAACAATCTTGTACACCCTTTTCCGGGGTATTGCCATATCATGTGCAAGCTTTTCGATTATATCCCGTCGTGACAAATCCGTGTCATTGCGCAGTTGATCCAGTCTTGCCCGTATATCACTATCCGAATATGATGTGGGTATCTGTTTTTTCGCGGCGATTATTATGGTAATTTCTCCTTTTACCGTCTTTTCCCGTAACACGTGAATGACACTGCTCACGGTTCCACGCAGGATTTCCTCGAAAACTTTTGTAAGTTCTCTCACCACAACGATCCTTCTATCGCCTAACACGGACTCCATATCACTGAGGGTTGCCATTAGCCGCTTGGGAGATTCATACAACACGAGCGTCTTTGTTTCTTCCGCGAGAGATCTTAAAAAATTCTTTCGACTCGATGCTCTCGACGGGAAAAACCCATAAAAAATAAAATGATCAATGGGCAAACCCGCAACGCTGAGCGCTGCTATAACTGCGGATACGCCGGGAACAGGAACAACTTTGATGCCGTGTTCCACAGCCTGACTTACCAGCACATATCCAGGATCGGAAATACAGGGCGTTCCCGCATCAGAAACATACGCTACATCCATGCCTTCGTTCAATTTTGATATGAGGCGCCGGCTCTTTTTTCCCTCAACCTGCTCATACAGGCTCATTAAGGGAGTGTGAATATCATATGCATTCAAAAGTTTTCTTGTCCTGCGCGTATCCTCGGCAGCGATCAACGGTACCTCTTTGAGAATACGTATCGCTCTCAGCGTAATGTCCTCGAGGTTCCCTATGGGGGTAGCCACGATATACAAAGTACCTTTTTTTATATCACTATTCCGCTGCATCAAAGATACCACTGGTCCCCGAGATTGTTTTAACCCTCAGGGGATATTTCTTGTTGACATTATAAGGAGGTTTTTGCTAAATAGCAGACTTCAAAATAAAATACCATTAAAACTCATGAAACGCATACTTATTACTGGCGGCGCAGGCTTTTTAGGATCTCACCTCTGCGATCGACTCATCGAACAGGGCAACGATGTCTTATGCCTGGACAATTTTTTTACCGGCAGTAAGGAGAATATTCTTCATCTCCTGAAAAAATCCCGTTTTGAATTGATACGGCATGATATCATCAACCCGATTTATCTTGAGGTTGATCAAATTTACAACCTGGCATCTCCTGCCTCACCGGTCCACTACCAGTACAATCCGATTAAAACCATCAAGACGAACGTCATGGGAACTATTAACACCCTTGGTCTCGCGAAGCGGGTGAAGGCCAGAATCCTGTTAGCATCCACGTCCGAGGTCTATGGTGATCCGGAAGTTCATCCCCAAAAAGAAGATTATTGGGGCAGGGTCAATCCCATCGGGATCAGAAGCTGTTATGACGAAGGGAAAAGGGCGGCGGAGTGCCTCATGATGGACTATCATCGACAGAATCGTGTGGATATAAAAATTGCCAGAATCTTTAACACCTACGGACCACGGATGGCAATGAATGATGGGCGTGTTGTCAGTAATTTGATCATCCAGGCCCTGAAAGAGGAAGATATCACCATCTATGGGGACGGCTGCCAGACCAGGTCATTCTGTTATGTCGATGACATGGTGGACGGCATCATACGAATGATGGAAAGCCGGCAAGATTTTTTGGGACCCGTAAATTTAGGGAATCCCCACGAGTTTACAATCATGGAGCTCGCGAAAACGATACTCAGGATGACCGAAAGTCGATCGAATATTATCTTTGCACCACTGCCCCAGGATGACCCAAAGCAACGCAAACCCGATATTTCTTTAGCCGGAGAAACCCTGGGCTGGCAACCGAGGATCGGTCTGGAAGAAGGGCTCGAACACACCATTGCATATTTTCGTAGCTTACTGTAGGCATCAGGAGTTGTCATGAATTTCAAAAAAAACATCCTGTGCATCGGCGCCGGCTATGTCGGCGGTCCAACCATGGCGGTGATTGCATACAAATGTCCTCAGTTTAGAGTCACTATTGCAGACATCAATCCGGCACGCATTGCCGAGTGGAACTCCGACGAGCTCCCTCTCTACGAACCCGGTCTCGACGAAATTATTAGGGCAACCCGGGGGAAAAACCTCTTCTTCACCACCGACATACAGCGCAGCATCAGGGATAATGACATCATCTTTGTGAGCGTCAATACTCCGACCAAAATGTTTGGCGCAGGCGCCGGCATGGCAGCGGACCTCCAATACTGGGAAAAAACAGCCAGACAGATCCTCCAGTACTCCGAGTCATCGAAAATCGTGATCGAAAAAAGCACTCTCCCCGTAAAGACTGCTCAGGCGATGGAAAATATCTTGCGCAACGCCCATTCATTTACTTTCGAAGTGCTCTCCAATCCTGAATTTTTAGCGGAAGGAACAGCCATTAAGGACATGGAAAACCCTGACCGCGTTCTTATCGGTTCCCGGGAGACGGCAAGCGGCTTCAAAGCCAGGGAAGAACTTGTCGAAATATATGCCAACTGGATACCGAGGGAAAAGATTATTACCTCAAACATCTGGAGCAGCGAACTTTCCAAGATCGTGTCGAATGCCTTTCTCGCCCAGAGGATATCGTCTATCAACGCCATTTCCGCCCTCTGCGAGAAAACTGATGCCGACATCATCGAGGTTGCAAGGGCGGTCGGCATGGACAGCCGGATAGGCGGCAAATATCTGAATTCGAGCGTTGGTTTCGGCGGTTCCTGCTTCAAAAAAGATATCCTGAACCTGGTCTATCTCTGCAGGCACTACGGCCTCAACGAAGTTGCCGACTACTGGGAGGGAGTGGTAAAAATCAACCAATACCAGCAGGAGCGTTTTACGCTGAATATGCTGACGGCCATGTTTAATACCCTTGCCGACAAGAAGATATGCCTCTTCGGAGTCTCCTTCAAGGCCAATACAAGCGATACCAGAGAAAGTCCCGCGATTTTTATTGCGAAGAAACTCTTGGAGGAAAAAGCGGAAATCATCATTACGGATCCGCAGGCATTGAGAAACGCCAGGACCGACCTTGCAGGTATGGAGGGCAGAGTCAGCTTTATCGATGATCCTTACAAGGCAGCAGCAGGCTGCCACGCCATTGCCGTAATGACCGAATGGGATCTCTATAGAGACCTGGACTATCAAAAAATCTACGACACCATGATCAAGCCGGCCTCTCTCTTTGACGGGAGAAACATCATCGATCACAGAAGATGCCATAATATCGGCTTCAATGTCTATCCCATCGGGAAACCAGCCCTGACGCATTTCTGATATCAATGAGCCACATCGATACTTTCAATATCACCATTATCGGTGCCGGGGTAATTGGACTTGCCATAGCGGAGGAGCTCTCATTCCAGCATGAACGGGTACTCGTCGTCGAGAAAAACACCGGTTTCGGTCAGGAAACGAGCAGCCGCAACAGCGAGGTGATTCACGCGGGTATCTACTATCCCCACGGATTCCTGAAGGCCGCCTTCTGCACTGATGGGAACACGCTTCTCTATAGGCTGTGCAGGGAGCGAAAGATCCCCCATACGCGCATCGGCAAACTGATAGTCGCCACAGACGAGGAAGAGTGTGGAAAACTCGCATCCATTCAAAAGCATGCGGAGGGAAACGGCGTCCGTGATCTCACCTTGTTGGGAAAAAAGCAAATCCTGACTCTTGAACCGGAGGTCGTCGCCAAAGCCGCCATCTTTTCCCCTTCTACGGGTATTATCGACAGCCACAGCCTTATGAGATCATTCTGCGTCAATGCGGAATCCAACGGGGCCATCGTTGCGTTCCGCTCGGAAGTGACGGCAATTCATAACGAGTACGGATCTTACGAACTGGAAACGAACAGAGGGGAATACAGGTTGCGCACGAAGCTTCTGATCAACTGCGCCGGACTCTATTCCGACAGAATTGCCGCTCTGGCCGGCATTGACATCGACCGGCATGGATACCGCCTGAAATACTGCAAGGGAAATTACTTCACTGCTTCCCCAGCGCCGAAGCTGCATCATTTAGTGTACCCCGTGCCGCCTGAAAATACGGTCAGTCTCGGCATCCACGCCACGCGTGATTTGGGCAACCGGATCAAGTTCGGCCCGGACAGCCATTACGTCGATGAAATCGAGTACACCATCGATGAGGGGAGGAAAGCATCGTTTTATCATTCCATCAAAAAATATCTGCCGGGAATAAAGGAAGATGCACTCCATCCGGACATGTGCGGCATCAGGCCGAAACTCCAGGGCCCTGGTGAGCCGTACCGCGATTTCATCATTCAAGACGAAAAAGAAAAAGGATATCCGGGGTTGATAAATCTCATCGGCATTGAATCTCCCGGATTGACGTCCTGTGTTGCCATCGCACGGTATGTATCGTCTATAGTGAGTCAATACTTTTAGGTGTGGAAATAACGCGGGAATGGGATATCGGTAGTTAAATTATGAAAGGTAATCTTACAAGGCAAGCTCGAACGCATTCTGAATGAGTTCTATCGTATTTCCGGCAGGCAGCATTTTAACCGCCACGACATCAAATCGGGCATCGCAAGGGTAGAGGTGTTTTTCCTCCAAATACTTGAGGGCAATCCGCGATATTTTTCTCTTCTTTTCCCACCCGACCGCAGCCTGGGGATCACCGAAATCTTCTGATTTTCTGCTCTTCACCTCCACAAACACAACCGTATTCCCTTCTTTCGCCACGATATCGATCTCTCCAAAAAGGCATTTATAGTTGCGTTCAATGATCCTGTAACCTTTGCTTTTCAAATAGGCAACGGCAAGCTCCTCGCCCCTCTTCCCTGTCCTTATTCTGCCGTCACCCTTCATTACCATCTGCCGATATCACGCTCAGTTGAAAAATTTTCCTCTCACACGTGCTTATTGCAATCGCAGGAACTCATTCTCGCTCTCCAGGATTGCCACGCGGCAGTGCCCGCAATGACGCGATGGCACCTTTGCGTTAGAACTCAAGTTCCACATTAACCTGAAGGGAACTCTTGTCTCTGATCCTGAAGGACCGGCGATGTATTTTGCAGGGGCCGTATTTTTTGATTGCCTCCCGGTGTTCCCCCGTACCGTAACCCTTATTTTTCAAGAAATTATACTGGGGGAACTGACGATGATAGATCTCCATGATACTGTCCCTGGATACCTTGGCAATGATGGATGCAGACGCTACGGAAATACTGCGGGAGTCTCCTTTCACGACGGCTTCCTGGGGTAAGGGAACGAAGATGCAACAGGACCCGTCTATGATCAGATAGTCGGGTTTTAAGGAAAGATTCGACACCGCCTCTTTCATGGCCATGAGTGTTGCCTGAAATACATTCACATCATCGATAACGGACGCCTCGACGACACCGAGACCAATTGAGAGGGCATCGTGCTCTATCACTTTATAAAGTCTTTCCCTCTTGCGGGGGGTAAGCTTTTTTGAATCATTTATTTCGGGATTTTCGTAATCGTGGGGAAGGATAACGGCTGCCGCAACAACGGGACCCGCGAGAGGCCCTCTTCCTGCCTCATCAATACCAGCTATCAATCTATAACCACGCTGATGGGCACGCCGTTCGAAGCTATTCATCCTTGATAGTTATTTTCCCATTTCTTTGATTCTTGCCTTCTTCCCTCTTAAACTTCTCAGGTAGTACAGGCGTGAACGCCGCACTATCCCGCGAGTGACCACTTCGATTCTATCGATAACGGGTGAATGCAGGGGGAACGTCCTTTCCACTCCCACACCATAGGATACCTTTCTTACGGTGAAGCTGGAGCGGCAGTCACCCCGTCTTCTCCGGATGACCACACCCTCAAAGGCCTGAATCCTCTGTTTCTGCCCTTCAACAATCCTGACATACACTCTTACCGTATCACCCGGCTTGAACGCAGGGATGTCTCCTCGCATTTGCTCTTTTTCAAGCATTTCCATTACATTCATAGCGAAAATTCCTCCAGATCGAGTAATTAATGATTTTTCTTTATTTCTTCCAGTGTCTCTCTGTCTTCGGGTGACAGAGCTATTTTTTCGAGTAAATCCGGCCTCCTTACATATGTCCTTCTGAGCGATTCCTTCCTGCGCCACGCCAGAATTTCTCTGTGGTTCCCCGAGAGCAGCACCTCGGGAACCGGCCAACCCCGGTAATCACTGGGACGCGTATAATGAGGGTACTCCAAAAGTCCCATAGAAAAAGAATCTGAAGATGCCGATTCACTATTACCCAGAACACCGGGAACCAAGCGGGAAATGGCGTCTATCATTATCATGGCTGACAGCTCTCCCCCTGTAAGAATATAATCACCCATGGAGACTTCTTTGTCAACCAGATGATCCCTTACCCTTTCGTCCACACCCTCATAGTGGCCGCAGATAAGGACGATTCTTGAACGGAGAGACATTTCTTCAGCCATTTTCTGGCTGAATGTTTCCCCCTGGGGGGTCAGGAGAACGGTGAGAATGCCTTCTTTTTCCGGGAGTATGGACGCGAGGGCTCTGTCGATCGGTTCCACCTTCATCACCATGCCGCCGCCGCCCCCATAAGGGGCATCGTCAGTCATTTTATGCTTATCCTCGGCATAGTCTCGTATGTTATGCAGGTGGATTTCCACCAATCCCTTCTCCCTCGCCCTTTTCACAATACTGCAATGAAGGGGAGATGCAAACATCTCAGGGAATATGGAAAGGATGTCGAACCTGATCATGATCTCCTATAACCCGTCAAGCAGCCTTACTACCATCACCCCCCGCTCAATATCAATCGTACGTATTACCTCGGCAATACCGGGAAGCAGAATCTCCCTTTCTCCTCCGCTACAGACATACACATCGTTACTCCCCGTGGGAAAAACAGACGTAATTGAACCAAGAACGTGACCGTTTTCTGTGATGACTTTAAGACCTGTAATGTCCCGCCAGTAATACTCGTCTTCGGGTAGTATCTCGAGCTTATTCGAAGAGATAAGCATGTGACATCCCACAAAAGCACGCGCTTTTTCGATGTCTTCAACTCCCTCCATATCCACAAGAAAAGTATATTTTCTTACCAGGATATTTTTCAGCGTGAAGGGCCCTTTGGTATCATTTCCCTTCCGTATATAGACTTCCTCAAGGGATCGAAGTGTATCATGCGACTCTATATACGACACCGCCTTCAGACGACCCCTGAGACCGATGGTTTTTACAATCTTCCCGATAGCAAAGAACTCCATCAACGTTATTCGATAATTTCTAAAACTGCTCTCTTGCGAAGTTTCGTCGATGCCGCACTCAAAATAGTTCTCATGGCTTTTGCGGTTCTTCCCTGCTTGCCGATAACCTTGCCCAGATCCTCTTTTGCAACCCTCAGTTCGATCACGGAAGTTTGCTCGCCAAGCACCTCGGACACTCCCACTAAATCAGGATTATCCACCAATGACTGCGCTATGTACTTGATCAATTCTTTCATCGTCACAACCTCCACTGATTACTTGTTCATTACTTCCATTAGTAATAGCGACTGCAACCGTAAAACCATCAATGTATGCCACTTATGCTCTCGTTGCGATTCCTTTCTTCGCAAGCAACTGAGATACCGTCACGGTAGGCATGGCTCCCTTGGCAAGCCAATCGGCTACTCGTTCCTCTTTAAGGACGACTTCTGCCGGATTTTTGTTAGGGTCATAGCTTCCAACTATTTCCAGAAATCTGCCATCCCTGGGAGATCCGGAATCAGCTACCACAATTCTGTAAAAAGGCCTGCTCTTTCCGCCAAGCCTCGCCAACCTTATTTTTACTGCCATTTTTTTTAACAATCACCTCCTGAAAAATAGTATACTGTTCCGCAAGAACTTTTATTATAAATCATTTTTACCTTAATTAAAAGGGTAAATTACCACGACGAAATAATTTCATTCCTTCCTTCGTCGTCATTTTTTTCATAATTTTTCTCATTTCCGCATAATTCCTCAACAGAATGTTCACATCCTGCACCGAGGTTCCGCTCCCCTTGGCGATTCTTTTTCGCCTCTGGCCATCAATTATCAGATATTTCAGGCGTTCCTTTCTTGTCATGGAGTCTATAATTGCGCTCGTTTTTATCAGTTCCTTTTCATCCGGAGCAACGTTTTTCAGCGCTTTGATCTTTCCCAATCCCGGTATCATGCCCATGATATCTTGAATAGAACCCATTGATCTGATCTGCTTAAGCTGATCACGAAAGTCTTCCAGGGTGAATTCATTTTTTCTTATTTTCTTTTCGAGTTCCCGCGCCTTTTTTTCATCAACCGCAGCCTGCGCTTTTTCCACGAACGTCAGGATATCACCCATGCCTAAAATCCGTGATGCCAGACGTTCAGGGTGACATACCTCTAACGCGTCGATTTTTTCACCCACACCAATAAACTTGATGGGTTTCCCGATCACCGCTTTCAGAGAAAGTGCTGCGCCACCCCTGGCATCGCCGTCCATCTTGGTCATGATCACGCCGTCAATGCCGAGAAGTTCGTTAAATTTTCCGGCAACGTTGACCGCATCCTGGCCTGTCATGGCATCGGCAACGAAGAGAATTTCCGAGGGATTCACCGCACTCTTTATCCTTTTCAGTTCATCCATCATTTCATCGTCTATATGAAGTCTTCCCGCCGTGTCAATAATAAGCACGTCATAGCCGTTGCGTTTCGCCTCCTCAACAGCGTGAACACACATCCCTACCGGGTCATTCACATCGGTGGAACCATAAATGCCCACACCTTTAATCTTCTCCCCCAGTATCCTCAGTTGTTGAATCGCCGCGGGTCTGTAGACATCCGAAGATACGAGGTAGACCCTCTTGTCCTGGTTTACCAGAAGCTGTGCGAGCTTGACTGCTGTTGTCGTCTTTCCGCAACCCTGAAGCCCTACCAGCATCACAGGGTCAGGGAATCGACTGGTAAGCTTAAGCAGGCTGCTTTTCCCGCCCAGCAGATCAACAAGCCGCTCATGGACAATTTTCACAACCTGCTGTCCGGGCGTGATGCTCTCCAAAACTTCCTGGCCGACTGCCCTGCTTCTTATTTCCTCGATAAAGTCCTTCACTACCTTAAAATTGACATCCGCTTCGAGAAGGACCATGCGTATTTCCTTCAGTGCTGAGGCAATATTTTCTTCACTAAGACGGCCTCTCTGCCTGAGTTTCTTAAATATGTCTTCCAGTTTTTCCGTTATCGTTTCAAACATAAATCACCAGTAATGTCTCTTTACCATAGAGCTTTTCTTCCATTGAGACCTATTGACCCCTTGAATCCTGGAGAAGAGAGCAACTTTTTTCGAGATGCATCAACTATATTAACTATTCTTTTCACTCGTCTTACTGATCACGCAGTTCAGGCCTTTGACTTTTTTCTCCATGCTCTCGACGGCCTTTTGCGCCTGTTCCCGGCTTTCAAAACCTTCGATAATAATACGGTACCACTTCCCTTTTCCCGGTAAGTCAATCACGACAACCTTGGGCTTGAATCCAAGAGGTGTCAGTTTCTTGCTGAACTGGTCTGCTTTTGCCCTATCCTTTAGGGAAATAACCTGAATCTGATATCTTTCCTTTCCGGGGGCCGGTTTCGATAGTGCGTGTCCGGCAACAGGCGAAGGAGGTGGCTTTTGCTCCTTCATTGCTGCCAAGGCAGGCTGCTTTTCCTCGGTCACGCCGGATGGAATGGCGGGAATTTTCTTTTCCTCTCCACCCTTTACCTCTCCCTCGACATGCGCAGGCTCCTTCGATCCCTCAGCAACGACGGCAACGGATGTTTCCGCCTTGGTCGACGACCAGCCGAATTTTTCCACAAGCATACCCGGAAGGCCACGTGAAAACTTCTCCGGGTAGGTATCTATATTTTTCCCAACGGTCACGCCGAAGAGAAACGCAATAAAGAGTATGCATGACATCCCTATGATAAACAACACAAGCGCCCGTTTACCCAATTTCAGTTCAAACGTACGAACATTCTTCGATGTCATGGAAATGCTTTTCTCTCGTTACATTCTTTCCGGTGCGGAAACACCGAGCAACCTTAGGGCATTTCTCACCACTGTAAGTATGGTTTTTATCAAAAACAGTCTCGCCTTGCTGAGGCTTTCGTCATCGGACAAGACCCGGTGTTTATTGTAGTAACTATGAAACAGCGCCGCGAGATCATTAAGGTAAAACGTTAACCGATGGGGCTCAAGAGCTATTGCCGCACCTTCGACAACCTCAGGAAACCTGATGATGGTTTTGATTAAATTCACCTCTTCCGGAAGTTTCAGACACCGTAAATCTACTACCTCATACGCGGGGATTGTAGAGCCCTTCTCACCGGCATTTCGCACAATGCTGCAAATTCTCGCATGGGCATACTGGACGTAATACACAGGATTCTCGTTGGATTGCTTTTTTGCCAATTCCAAATCGAACTCAAGGTGACTGTCGGATCGCCTCATAAGAAAATTGTATCTCGCCGCATCCTTTCCTACTTCATCTACCACTTCCTTCATTGTCACGAATTCCCCGGCCCGCGTGGACATCGGGACAGGCATCCCGTCTCGCAGGAGGCTTACAAGCTGTATCAGGACGATCTTGAGAGAATTCCTGTCATGGCCAAGGGCCTCAATGCAGGCGCTCATCCGGGGAATGTATCCGTGATGGTCCGCCCCCCACACATCGATAATTGTATCGAACCCACGAATATACTTATCATGATGGTAAGCGATGTCTGCGGCAAAGTAAGTCGGTTCGCCATTCCTTCTGACGACAACTCTGTCTTTCTCATCCCCAAAATCGGTCGTCTTGAACCAGAGGGTTTCCCCGTCACTATATACGACATGTTTCTCCTCAAGCTCCTTGAGCAATGTTGCCACACGATCNNCAGGTCCTCCTTGATCTCTGCCAAAATCGCGCCGGCGGCATAATCGGTAAAAAGACGAACGGCTTCTTCCTGATTCTTGGAACGGTAGATGTCGCCGTTTCTGTCAATGATCTCTCCGGCGAGTTCCCTGATATAGTCTCCCTGATAGCAGCTTTCGGGAAATTCGACGTCCTCACCCAAAAGTTCAAGATAACGATAGAGGACTGATTTGCCGAGGTTGTTCATCTGGTTACCCGCATCATTGACATAGTACTCGCGAAAGACGGAGAAGCCCGATGCAGCCGCGATATTCGCAATGACATCGCCGACAACAGCCCCCCGGGCATGGCCTATATGAAGGGGTCCCGTGGGATTTGCGCTTACAAATTCTATATGGGCATTTTTCCCCTTTCCATAATCTGAGGAACCATAACGATCTCCCAGAGCATCCACATCTGACAACAAAGTAGACCACACACCCTCTCTGATAAAGAAGTTCATAAACCCGGGACCTGCGACTTCCACCTTTGCAAGCATGCCGTGATTGTCCTGAATGTGCCCGCGAATGACCTCCGCAATTTTTCGAGGAGGCAGTTTCCCCTTCACGCGGGATGCCAGTACCATCGCGATATTAGACGCATAGTCACCGAACGCCGCCTCTTTTGTGATATCAATTTCTATGAAGGGAACTTCTTCTATATCCAGCACGCCTTGATTCACACAAGCCTTCACTGCGTCTTGCAATAATGTTCGCAATCTGCTTTTCATTACACCTCACACGGGTCGAGAACGTTGCGTACAGTATCTCTCTATTAAAAAAAAGTTGGCCGCACGGCCAACCTCTTTACAAAGCACAACGCTAAAATGTACGATACCACCGGTCACGAATCACTTCGAGATTTTTTCTCTACTTCATCAATATCACTATTTTTGATTCTGAAATCTCTTGTATAATCAGGACAATGGACATAACCCGAGGAATCAATGGAAACATGAAACCTTTTCTGACAGTTTTCTCTCCACGCACATATTGAACAGTATTTTTTTCCGTTCCCATAACAATTTACGTCCTTTATCGATGTTCACCTTAAATTTGTCTGTACAGTATATTCATACAAATTTGATGTCAAGATATTTTGAAACATTTACACAAGAGCATTCTACGAGAGCTCCCACTCACATTACCCATTGATTTCTTTTATTATAACAATTGATTATGAAATTTATCCGTGACAGNNTTGAATGAAAACGTCAAGAGCGGAAGAAGAAATACTCCATCACATCAACACCCACGAAAAGATGCGCAACGGCCGCGGCAGATAAAAAGGGGCCGAAAGGAACAGCATATTTCATGTCTTTACCCTTGGCGATCATTGTGGAAATACCGACGACAGCACCGAGTAAAGAGCTGGCAAAAAGGATGAAAAACAGAGATTTCCATCCCAGAAAGGCCCCCATCATGGCCAGCAGCTTAATATCCCCGCCTCCCATACCTTCCCTTTTTGTGATGAGTTCGTACACAAAGGCAATGGCAAACAGGCATCCACCGCCGATTAAAAGCCCCAAAAGCGCCTCCATCACCTTTACATCCATAAAGAAAACCGCCGCAAGAAAAAACAAAGGGATCCCCGGTAATGTAATGACATCGGGAATAATTTGAAGATCGAGATCAATAAAGGTGATGACAATCAATGTTGCCGTAAAGACAAAAGAAAAAAGGTATTTCATGCTCAGGCCGAATTTCCAGAATAAAAGGAATGACATGAGGGCTGTAAGCGCCTCCACAAGAGGGTATCTTAGAGAGATTTTTTCGTGACAATCCCGGCACCTCCCCCTCAGAACAAGGTAACTGATAAGGGGGATGTTATCATAGAACCTGATGGAATGTGTGCATTTCGGACAATGGGACGAGGGGTACACGACGGATTTACCTTCAGGAATCCGACAGATCAGCACGTTAAGAAAACTTCCCACGGCAGCGCCGGCAATAGTAAAGAAGATATCAAAGAATACGCTCATGATCACGCCGTCCCGCTACTCCTGCTTTAAGAGCTATCCGTCTTTCCTGCCCCAATCGTAAGGAATGTCATTTTCGTGTGGGTGGACCCTGAATTCGTCAGGCTCCCGATAGTTGTATACTGCCGTAGGGGTATTGACAACCACTGCCTCCTCCGCGGATATGCACTTGAAGCCATGATACACGTATGGGGGAATATGGACCATAACGGGATTGTGCTCACCAGCAAAGATTTCATTGATCTCACCGCGAGTTGCAGATTCCGGTCTGCTGTCATACAAAACGATTTTCATCATTCCTTTCACGACTGCCATATTGTCATACTGCTTTTTATGATAGTGCCAGCCCTTTACTACCCCGGGGTATGCGCTCGTCATGTAGACCTGGCCAAACCCCTTGAACATTTCGTCATCTGCGCGGAGTATTTCCATGAGCCTGCCCCGCTCGTCCGGTATAACCTTGAGCTTTTTAATGATAACCCCTGCGATCATAATGTATTCGCTCCTGTTTTCGCTACCATATTCCCCGCATACTGGAGAGATTCAAATGTTCCCGCATCACTCCACCAGCCGTCAATAATATCCCACTCCATTTTCCCATCGTGAATATAGAAGTTATTCACGTCCGTAATCTCGAGTTCCCCTCTCTGTGATGGTTTAAGGGTTTTAATGAAATCAAACACTCTCTCGTCATACATATAAATTCCGATAACGGCATACTGCGACGCGGGTTCGGCAGGCTTCTCCTCAACGCGGACGATACGGTCCCCTTCAAAAACGGGAACTCCAAAACGTTGTGGATCAGGTACTTCTTTTAACATGATGCGCGCACCGTCTTTCTGTTTCCTGAATGCGTCAACCGCCTTCCTAATATTCTTCTCAATGATGTTGTCTCCCAGGACAACAACAATCTTTCCATTATCGGCAAAATGTTCTGCCAGACTGAGTGCCGCCGCAATACCCCCCTCCCCTTCCTGATAGGTATAGTTGAGGTGTTTGAGGCCGAATTCACTCCCGTTTCCCAGAAGCCTGAGAAATTCACCGGCATTGTTTCCGCCGGTCACAATGAGTATTTCTTCGATTCCGGCATTCACCAATGTCTTTATGGGATAATAAATCATCGGTTCGTTATAGACCGGCAGCAGGTGCTTATTGGTAACCTTCGTGAGCGGAAATAACCTGCTTCCCAGCCCCCCCGCCAAGACAACGCCTTTCATACCTTATTCTCCTTTGCTGCCGGATGGTTCCTCACCCTTCTGCCATCTCATTAAAAATAATAATCAATTAAGCTTTCTTCAGTCCATAACTGATGATATTCGCGATTCCCTATATCACACTTGAGAATCATCAACAACAAAAACATTCTTTTGCTATTCATCCTTTACATGCATAACATGAGTGGTATAAGATGCGGAACATTTATTAAAAAGGATACATATGCCGTGAATGACGAATTCTATATGAAACGGGCTCTTCTGCTCGCGAGAAGAGGCGAATCGTGGGTGAGTCCGAATCCCATGGTTGGCGCTGTCATCGTCAAGGGTGGCCG
>JAFNGM010000266.1:0-192 GCA_017885225.1 Syntrophaceae bacterium
CTGCCGGATCTTTTCCTCCGCCTGCTTGCGTTCGGTGATGTCGCGAAAGGTCACCGCTGCGCCTATGACCTTGCCAAGCTTTGTGATCGGCGTGCTGAAATACTCCACGTGGAAATAGCTGCCTTCTTTGCGCCAGAGCACCTCGTCCGCCACATGGCTTTCGACGTCCTTGGTGTAGGAAGCATACATGGG
>JAFNGM010000266.1:258-483 GCA_017885225.1 Syntrophaceae bacterium
CCTGAAAAGATCAAAATCAATAAGCTTACAGAAATCGTTGCCAGAATACCGATCAATTTGTAATTCCTGATATGATCTGTCGGGGTCAGAAGCACAATCGACCATCCGTCGCCGTCAATAACCTTCCTGGAGACAAAATAATCCTTCCCTTCTAAAGTGACTTCTGTGCCATCGGCAATTTCCTTTTTTAAAAAAACGGTTTCAGAGAGTTTATTGCCGAATTGC
>JAFNGM010000266.1:517-5000 GCA_017885225.1 Syntrophaceae bacterium
ACTTTTTAGAACCATTTCCGGTATGCTGGAAAGGAAAATAATGCCGTCCGGGCTGATGAGAAAGCAAAAGGGGTATTTTCTGAAAAAGGTCCCCATATCTTCAAGATCCTTTTTCATCGTGACCACACCCACCACTTTACCTAAACGATTCTGAACCGGGTANNNCCGGATCGTTCCGGTTGGAGGATGCTACAGTCATGCCATCGGCATTCATCAGGTAGGACACGGAAGCGTTTAGAGCGGAATTGTATCTGTCTAACACGCTATTGGCATGTTCGATATCATGAGCCCCTTTATACAGCAGTGCGGGAGCAATCCAGGGTGAACCGGCCAGGGATTTAACAGCCCCTTTAAGGTTATTAAAAGTAGAGGATAAATAGATGGACAGGGTTAATACTGAAGTTTGGCTTTCTCTGATGATTTCCTGCCGGGCTTTATTGCTGAGATAGTTTGTGGCAAACCATCCGGCAACAATAACGATCAGCAGAAGAATCACCAATAATAAATAAAAAAACCGTCTCTTACTCAAGCGCAAGATCTCCCAGTCAGCTAAAACTACATCGGAGGTTACGATTTAAAATCATGTCCCTTTAAGTTGATAGCCTTTCTCTCGAAATAATTTCAAACAGGCATCCACGGCATCTGCATCATAAAGAATGCCCTTATTTTCGGAAATCTCTTCCAGAGCAATATCGATTCCCAGTGCCGGACGATAGGGACGGTGGGAAGAGATAGCTTCCACGACATCGGCGACGGCGAGAATCCGTGCCTCCAGGAGAATATCATCTCCCTTAAAGCCATGAGGATAGCCGGATCCATCCATCCGTTCATGATGCTGAAGGACAACATCGGCCACAGGCCAGGGAAATTCGATGTCTTTCAGGATCTCATACCCTGACTGGGAGTGTGTTTTAATCAAATTGAATTCCAGATCAGTCAGTTTTGTCGGCTTGCTGAGTATCTCCGACGGTATGGATATCTTGCCGATATCATGAATAGCGGAGGCAGTGCGGATGAATTCCTGCCGGTCTGCCAATAAGTCCATTTCTTTGGCCATCGACCTGGCCAGATCGGATACCCGTTGTTGATGACCAGATGTATAGGGATCTTTCATTTCCACGGTCATGGAAATGGCTTGGACTGTGGCTCCAAGGGCTTTTCTCATCCGCTCAAAGCTCTGCTGACGTTCCTCTTCGGCCTGTTTGCGCTCGATGATGTTGCCTAGTCGCTCGGCAAGAGCATCTATGAGCATCCTCTCTTCCTTCAGGAATGGCCCCTCGTCCTCTTCCGGCCTCTCCTCAAGATAACCAACATCTATCTTCCCGACTACTTTTCTATTCACCGTGATTGGCGCGGATTGCTTCCATGCGGATTCCGCGAAGTTTTCCGTGCGGAACTCGCTTTCACCAATCACTAACCTGGCGCAAGCTATCTCCTCGTATAGCCAGCTTTTCGGCAGGATATTTGTAAATTCCTTATACAGCTCGACCATGATGATGTCTTCCCGTTGGGCCATCTCGGCCAAACTGTAGAGTGCCTTGAGCTCTTTCATTCGTTCCCTGACCTGAGCCTCCGCCTGCTTGCGCCCGGTGATGTCATTCAGAAAATTCAGGGTAGCGGGTCTTTCCTTCCATGTAATAACAGCCACATTAAGTTCAACCCAAATTATGGTTCCATCTTGGCTAATGACCCTGAAAGAATAAACAGGCGGAACTTCCTCACCTTTTAGCCTTCTTATATGATGATCGACGACCATATTACGATCATCGGGATGGATAAAATCTATGAAAGATTTGGATTTTAATATCTCTTCGGAATATCCTAACATGTCCACAGTAGCACGATTGCTAAAGACCAACTTCACATCCTGTGCAACAAAGATAGCTTCCTTTGCATTCTCTACGACCAGACGGTATTTCTCTTCGCTCTTCCGCATCGCATCCTCCGCCTGCTTGCGCTCGGTGATGTCCCGGTAGATGATCTGAAACTCTCTTACGCCGTTCCAAATGATTTCCTTGCGGTAAACCTGAAGATCACGGATTTCACCGTTTTTTCTCACGATGCTTATTTCATATTCAGATGGGCCAAACTCGCCCCGCTTTCTTTTTTTATTTCTTATCTGAAAATCAGCATAACTCTCCGGCGTATAACGCTCTTTTAGAGGTGTTCTTTTCAGCTCCTCAATGCTTTCGTAGCCATACATTTCCAGAACCGCCTGGTTAGCATAAAATGTCTCGCCATTAGCGTTCGCAATGCGGACTCCCATAGGGGAATTATCCAGAGAAAGGCGGAAGTTTTCCTCGCTCGCTCGTAGCGCCTTCTCCGCCTGCTTGCGCTCGGTGATGTCCCTGAAGGCTAAGACTCTCGCATCAATATTTTTATATCTGATCGGTCTTCCCAACGCTTCAGCAGAGAAAATGGATTTATCTTTTCTTAACACCTTTAACTCTAGGAACAATAGATCATGCGTAGCTCCCTCGCTGAGTTTCTGCATCACAGGTTCTATCGATTCCGGCGCAATAAAAGTAATAATATTTTTGCCGATGATCTCTTCAATAGAGTATCCCATTATTTTTGCTGCTGATTCATTAGCATCCATGATGGTGCCTTCCCTGTGAATAATGATCCCCTCCCTAGTCGCATTTGCTAATCTACGAAATCTCTCCTCGCTCTCCCGCAGTGCCTCCGCCGCCCGCTTGCGCTCGGTGATGTCGACTGCTGTACCTTGGGCACCGACCAGTGCTCCATCTTTATAAATTCTTGAAAAGGAACACTCAAAAAACAACCTTTCTCCCGATTTCGCTATCATTGGTATTTGAAAATGCTTGATCTTTTCTCCCTTCATACCTTTCTGTAGGTTTTTTATAGCTCTTTGTTGATCTTCCTTCGGGATAAAATCGAAGATGTTCATGCTGATCGTTTCTTCGTTCTCATAGCCGAGTATTTCCTTTGTTCTGTGGCTTACAAAAGTGATCTTGCCTTCCAGGTCAATAGTGAAAATGATATCTGGGATGTTTTCTATCAACTTTTTATACTTGTCTTCCGATTCGCGTAACGTTTCCTCCGCTCGCTTGCGCTCGGTGATGTCTTGGAGTGAGCCGAACAGACGAACAGCGCGCGCGCCCAGCACCATTTCGGCGATTCCACGCGCCACACACACTCGTATCTCACCGTCTTTCCGAATGGCTCGGAGTTCAAGTTCGTAAGGGGTTCCATCGGCGGCGGCGACCTCGACGGCCTGCCGTAGGCGCGCCATGTCGTCCGGGTGATAGAAGGCTGGATGTTCGGCGAAACTCGGCGCTCCTTCCCGCGGGTCCCGCTGGAAGATCCGGAACAACTCGTCCGACCAGGTCACCGTGTCAGTTGCGATATTCCATTCCCAGCTTCCGACATGGGCAATACCCTCGGTCCGCGCAAGCATGATCTGTTCGTTCCGCAGCGCTTGTTCCGCCTGTTTCCGTTTTCTTCTTGATTCTGCCTCCATCAATTCCCGGTTAATGGCCGGGCAAAGACGGGACAAGTTAGTCTTCATGATGTAATCATGAGCACCTGAGCGCATGCACTCTACGGCAGTTTCTTCGCCTATAGCGCCCGATACAATTATCAGAGGAACGTCGATATTTATTTCCTTAAGCAGGGCAATGGCTGAGGGAGCATTGAATTTTGGCATTTTATAATCGCAAAGGATGATGTCCCATTGCTTCTCTTTGAGGGATTTTTTCATTACTGTGGCGGTTTCCACCCGTTCATACACCGGATCGTAGCCGCCTTTTTTCAGCTCACGGATTTCCAGCAGAGTATCGCTTTCCGAATCCTCAACTATCAATACCCGGAGGGATTGCGGCTTGCTGATTTTAGATTTCAGATTGCTCATTTCAGATGGGCTTTTTTTTGCCATTATAAAAAATCCTTTCGCATCTCGCATCTCGTGAAGCGTATCTCGCGCTTCGTCATTCCGGCGCACGCCGGAATCCAGCTAAACTATTGTATTATACAAATCATTCCAATCAGGATTACTACTTTCAATTAATTCCAGTTTCCATATCCGTTTCCATTCTTTCAACATCTTTTCCCTTAATATTGCCGACTCCATATTCTCGTGCATTTCATACCAAACAAGATCATGAGCATTATATTGTTTTGTGAATCCCTGTACTAAATTATTCTTATGCTCCCATATTCTCTTGATGAGATTTGAAGTCACACCAATGTAAAGGGTGCCATTTCTTTTACTTGCCAGAATATATACGGCCGGTTGCTTGCTCATACATTTAATTTCTGGCTCCCGGCTTTCGCCGGGACGACGTCTGGATTCCGGTTTTCACCGGAATGACATAATTGCTGTTTTTATAAAGCATGGAAAATGTCTCCTGTTAAATTCGCTTATTTCCATACATCTAAATCCCTGAAGTTTTTTATTGTGAAACTCCAATTCCGAAAGCGAAGAGCATAACCTAAAGGTCACACGTCGGAATTGGCAAGT
>JAFNGM010000267.1 GCA_017885225.1 Syntrophaceae bacterium
AGGGGAAGATCAACCCCCTCATCGGCGCGGCAGGGATATCGGCATACCCGATGGCGGCGCGCGTCGTGCAGGCCGAAGGCCGTAAATATGACGAGAATAACTGGCTCCTGATGCACGCGATCGGCGCGAATACGGGCGGTCAGATTGGATCGGTCATGGCCGCCGCTATCATGCTCTCTGTATTGAAAGGGATGGGGATCGGATAAGTGCTTATTCATCCGCCATGCACCGTTATTAAAAAACCTTTCCAATATGCTCAAGGAGTCGTGAAAATGAAGAAATATTTAATCATCCTAAGTATGGTCATAATCAGCATTTTCCTTTCCCTGAATGTGAATGCAGCGCAGGCGAAATCGGATTTGCCGGAGGAATTGATCATAGCATTCGAAGAACTTCCTGACATAGAAGGACCTCCCATTAGCGGGACTCGCTTTGATGAAACCCCTGATCTCAAGCGAGAGGCAAGGGTGAAAAAACCCGGCTGGCCGGAAGAATTAACCGTCGGCATCGCGCCCGTGGGAGGAACCTATTATATCTGGGGCGGTGGATTTGCAAAATTAATGGACGAAAAAGTGGGAATCCCAACCTATATGGTGGTGACCGGGGGGCCTGTCCATAATACAGAACTGGTCAACGAGAAGAAATTGAATATGGGCATGGTGACGGCAACTCCGGCCTGGGAAGGATGGCACGGAAGGGGTTGGGCGAGAGGGAAAAAACTTCAGGATATGCGAGTGATCTTTCCCATGTACCCCTCCTATTTCCAGATGTACGTCTTGGCGAAATCTGATGTGAAAAGATTTCAAGATCTGGAGGGGAAACGTGTTGGACTGGGACCCGTGGGCGGTACGGCTGCGACGTACTGGCCCTTGATACTCGGAGCAGCCGGGGTGAAGCCGGCAAGGACTGTACACGGCGCATCGTCTGATCTCAATACGCAAATCACAAACGGGACGCTTGATGCCAATGGCCAGGCCGTAGGTCTTCCATGGATGCTTGTTAAAGAAGTGGAATCTGCTCGAGATATCACAATCCTTTCTATCCCGAAGGAGACAGCATGTAAGGTAATAGAGAAATATCCTCACTTTTCCACTGGGATTATTCCGAAGGGATACTACAAAAGCAACAAGAAACACGACATAGAAACAATTACGGTATGGAATTTCGTCATCGTTCATAAAGACATGCCCGATGACCTAGTGTATGAAATTGTGAAAAAGACCTATGAGAATGTGAACATCTTAATTGCCGCCCACCCCTCGGCCAGAGAGGTGAAGCCGGAAAATATACATTACAGTCCAATTCCTCTCCATCTTGGTGCGGTGAGGTATTACAGAGAAAAGGGTATTAAAATCCCGGATACATTAATCCCCCGTTAAGGAGAAGGAATTTCACGATGTTGATTATTTTTTCTTTATGAATGATGACATGACAAGACGGGCTTCGCCTGTTATCACGGTCACTCCGTCCTGATTCGTGACTTCCGTCAACAGCGTTATCCGTCCTTTTTCCGAATCCCATTCCGTTACCTTGGCGCGGGCAGTTGCCTCATCACCGGGCCGGACAGGGGCAAGAAATCGTAGCTGCTGGCTCATGTAGATTGCGCCAGGCCCTGGTAAGACAGTACCTAAGACAGCGGATATTAAACCTGCAACAAGAATACCATGAGCTATCCGACCGCCGAACATGGTTCCTTTCGCATACGCATCGTTCACGTGGACGGGATTCTCATCACCTGATATCTTTGTAAATGTTGTGATGTCTTCATCGCTGATAATTTTGGTGAACGTTGCCTCTTCACCGATCGTAAAATGAGCGCGCTCTTCAAACATTTTAGCATCACCTCCGATTCTTTCACTCATTTAACATCATTTTATTATATTTTTTGTTCATGGCTGTTACAGGGACTCGCTGCCCTGGCCTCAATCGACCCATCATACATTCCGGCATAAAACACCGGGCAAAGATCGCTTGTCACGTTTCTTTATTCTTTCTCTGTTCTCCAGGTACCGCCATGAGATCAAGAATGGATTTGAGGGGGGACATCGTTGTGAACGATTTTTTCGCCTGATCGGTGAGGCCTAAACTGAGATCAAGCCATTTCTCGAATTCCTTATCCATAGAGGTTTTCAGGGATAAGTAGTTATTAATAATCTGCGGCAGATGTTTTTCGAAAAATTCGCTGAGCACTGTGTCGCCAAATTGAATCATCAGATGAAGGATCGGAACGGGCAATAGGAAGTTTTTCTTTTTTGCTTCTTCAAGGAGAATCTGGGTCAGTATAAAAGCCGTCACGTCTTCTTTCGTATTTGCATCGATCACCTCGACCTGCCTGCCCTGTTTAATGACGGCAGATACCTGACCGAGAGTAACGTAGGCATTCTTTTCGGTATCGTAGAGACGTCTGTTATTATATTTTTTAATTATCAGTGTGTCCGCCATATTCAATTTCCTCATATTATTTTGTACATCATGCTTTGTTACATTGCAACAGATATTTTTTATCAATTCCATGCAATCATCAATTTAATTTTTTAAACTATTTGATTATTAAAGTATTTCATCTATTATAGCGGCACCAATTGTATTCAGAAATTTATATATTGCAACGCAACATTTTACTTGACACGCGAAGAATTAATGTGTATCTTATATTAAAGCATTCACAATGCACATAAAAAAATTAAATCAGGAGGCTATTAGTATGGATCCCAAGAAAATTGCAAAGCAAACATTTGATTTTTACAAGTCTACATTTAACAACACATTCAATGCCATGATGATGCTGCAGGAACAGACCGAAAAAGTGATGAACATGTATGTGGAGCAGACGACCGGATTCCCGGAAGAGGGGAAGAAAGCGATTAACGAATGGATCAAGGCGTATAAAAAAGGGAGTGCGGATTTTAAGAGTGCCGTAGATGAGAGTTTCAAGCGTTTAGAGGGTTTCTTCGCAGAGCCCGCAAAAGGCAAGAAAGAATAATGACTATTCATACAACCAATACATGAAGGAGACTGTATACATGCAACCGAAACAGGTATTAAAACAGATGATTGATTTTAACAAGGCAGCTTTTGACAATGCCTTCAATAACATGGCCATGCTCCAGGATCAGATGGAAAGTGTCATGAATACCTTTGTTGATCAGTCCACGGGAATGACGGAGGAAGGGAAAAAGACTGCCAAAGAATGGGCTGCGATTTATAAAAAAGGATTTGAAGATTACAAGCGTGCCGTTGACGATAATTTTAAAAAAGTTGATTCTTTTTTCCAGCAGAGCAAATAAACGAAGCGTCCCGCCTGAGAGGGTGGTCTGTTTTCCAGGCGGGGCTTACCCAATGAATCCAGGAGCGAGCGCATCCCCCATAGCATGTTGCGGGGTAAGGGAGCGAATGGGTAACATTATTATTC
>JAFNGM010000268.1 GCA_017885225.1 Syntrophaceae bacterium
GAGGCTGATATTTTGACATTTCGTATAAAATTTATAGGAGGGGAGTATGGCAGAAATAAAAAGCACGCTCGATCTCATCATGGAGAGGACCAAAAATCTCACCATGACTGTGGATGAAAAAAAAGCCCTTCGGAGAAAAGAGTGGGAAGGGAGAGTGAAGGGCTGGGTGCAAAAATACATTGATGGAACGATGCCTCTCGAAGATCTAAAAATTCAAATCGAATCGTGCCAATCAAAGATTCAAGATTTACGGGATATTATCAAGGCGGAAGTTGTGCAGCATATCCACCCTGAGAACAATAATGCGCCCTTGTTGCAGCTTCTTGAAGAAGCGCTGGACACACCCGCAGAGCCAATCGTGGATCTCATAACCCGGTTTCAAGACACCCTGAACGCGAATATGATCTCAAGGCGGGACGCCATNNGACAGGGAATGGCAGGAGTATGTGCAAAACGTAAGAGCAGGTTTCAGGGATCAGGTATCTTCTCTTATAGAGAATTGAACCAGTAGGCTTCAATTTTTTGAAAATTTGCCTTTATCGCTTCTTTCCCGATTAGAATTTCTCCATGTCCTGTGAAAAGGTATTCTGTATCCAGCCGACTTATTCTCTGAATGCTTTTTTTCAGTTCTTTCCCGTTCCCGCCCGGCAAATCCGTGCGGCCGATCCCCTGAAAAAATACCACGTCTCCCGTAAACAGGGCCTTCTTGTCGGGCCAGTACAGACACAGGGACCCCGGCGAGTGCCCCGGCGTCATCATGACCTGGAGCCTGTGGTCACCGATCTGCAAGTCCCCCTCTTCGAGGAAAAAAGCCGGTTCCGGCATATCGGCATACAAACCGTCAAATTTCTTGATATTCTTATATTCTTCGTGACTCATGCTCACCATGGTTGATGCATGTAATTGTGTGATAGCCTCCAGATGGTCCGGATGCCCATGGGTCACGACGGCCACGGAAATCTGATCAAGAGAGATGCCCAAAAGATCAAGGTTCTTGAGGATATGGCCAAACAGGTGGCGGTGGCCAGGATCAACCAGAATTTTCATCTCGCCGTCAATGAGATAGGCATTGCAGTTGTTCTGTGTGTGCACGCGCCAGAGAAAGGCGTGAAGACCATCAAACACTTTCACACGAATTACTTTTTTATTTTCCTTCCTATTTAGTGCGGGGAATATAAGACGGGGGGCCATTTGTGTCAATGGAATTTTGGCAGTGCGTGCAGGAGAAGGCGCAAATGTATTCATGATTCCCTTGTTGACTTCTTTGCCCCAACAATACTAATATTCCACAATGATGATCGTGCGGTGTATTGAGCAAGAATCTTGCCTATTTATGCTGCGGCGTTTGTAGAGTGAATCAATTGATAAGGCAATCAGGTGGGTATTCAAAAATGACGATCAGAACTATTTTCTGGGAAGACAATACGGTGGTCATGATCGACCAGAAAGCCCTGCCGCAGGAAGAGCGATACCTCGCATGCAGGCACTATGAAGAGGTCGTTGCGGCGATAAAGGATCTCACGATCCGCGGCGCCCCGGCTATAGGTGTTGCGGCAGCGATGGGAATCGCTCTCGGTATGCTCACTGTTTCATCTTCATCTCACGAAAACCTCAAATCCGCATTCCATGAAATCTGCACGCAGTTTTCCCGGACGCGCCCTACGGCCCGGAATCTTTTCTGGGCCATCGAGCGGATGAAAAAACTATTTGAGGACACACTGTCATCGTCTCCGGCAAGGGTCGTCGAGGCACTGACGGAGGAAGCGATCCGCATGTGTGAGGAAGACATTGCCATAAATAAAAGGATGGGCATGCAGGGAAAAACACTCTTCCGGGACGGCGACAACGTTCTCACCCACTGCAATGCGGGCGCCCTCGCCACGGCCGGCTATGGAACAGCCCTCGGCGTGATCCGGGCAGCATGTGAAGAAGGAAAAAAAATTCATGTGTATGTGGATGAGACGAGACCAGTCCTCCAGGGAGCCAGGCTCACCGCCTGGGAACTGATGAAGGAGAATATCCCCGCCACCCTGATCACGGACAATATGGCGGGGTTTTTGATGAAGCAGGGGAGGATACACAAGGTCATTGTCGGGGCGGATCGAATCGCCGCCAACGGCGATGCTGCGAACAAGATCGGTACGTACTCCCTCGCCGTTCTCGCGAAAGAGCATAACATCCCTTTTTATGTCGCGGCACCTTTTTCAACTATAGACATGTCAATCCGGCAGGGCGATGAGATCCCCATCGAAGAAAGGAACGCAGAGGAAGTGACAACGTTCAGGGACGTGAGGGTTGCGCCGGAGGGGATTGCTGTCTATAATCCCGCCTTTGATGTGACCCCGCACCGTTACATTACGGCCATTATCACCGAGGCAGGCATTGCGCTTCCCCCGTATATGGAAACCATCAGACCCTTGCAGGGTTAAAGAAAGTCGCACGTTGATTAAGCATGCCCTGGACACTGATCCGGGATTTGCCGGAACAGTAACGTATCAGCGATCGCTGAACAATTCTATCGTTATTGAAAGATCCCCCTCGCGCATATCGGCAGGGATTCCTTTTTCTTCGGTTTTTCCTATGGCTTTTAGTTTTTCTCTGAGTTCCCTTAGGTTTTGTGCAGTCATCACTGCGGTCAGAACCTCTTTGTCCTCGCGGGATTGCCTCTGAATTTTCCTTGCGTCCAATGTGCCGAGCAATGATTCAACCTCCCCTGCGGCAGCCCTCGCGTCCTTGACGTGAACCACGACGCTGATGCGCGCCGGCATTTCGGCGACAGCTCCCATCATCAGCGGTGCCGCGGGCGCTGCTTCGTGTCGCCTCTTCTCTCTGGCGGTATCTGCAAAATACAAGGATTCTTCACGCGTGTATTCAGGGGCCGGGGCACGCAATGCTTTTGGGGCCTCCTGGGTTTTTGCAGAGAGGGCTGTGCGCATCGCTTCCTCAACCCTATCCTGCGCGGCGTCCTTTTTCTTTGCGACAATCATGGATTTTTGCGCCGGAGGCNNTGCATATCCCTCTCCTTCTGTGCGCCTCCCCTGGGGCCTGCCTTTCCCCTGGAAGACGGGGCAGGAGCAAATGTCGGAGATTTCTGAGGCGCCGCCGGAGCGGGCTCTTTTCGGGCTTCAAACACGGTTGGCGGAGGCGCGACAATCACTTTCATGTCCGGTTCACCGACCCGGTATATCTGGAATGCGAGCACTGCGATGAGGACCATGGCCAGAGTCTGGATGGGGATCTTAATATGGAAAGGATAGAAGAGCTTCCGGAAGATACTCTCTTTCTGTTGCGCCTCTTCCCGCACGCGGGACATGATTTTCTGTGTAAACCAGGGCGGTGGTTCCACTTCATCCATTTCCCGTATCAATTTTTCAGTTTTCTCCAGGTCCTCCATGGCCTTCTTGCACTGCGGGCACAATGCGAGGTGTTCCTCCACGAGGCCTTTTTCCTGGGAGGAGAGGGCGTTTTCAAGATACGCGGGGAGCTTTTGCTCAATATCCTTGCACACCATCACAGATCTCCAAAAATCTTCACGAGGCAATCCTTCAGGGCGATTCTCGCCCGGAAAAGCCTCGATTTCACCGTCCCATCCGGTATGTGTAAAATATCCCGGATCTCGTCATAGGAAAATCCCTGGATGTCCCGGAGAACGAGGACTTCCCTGTGCTCGTCGTCAAGGGTGCCGATGCATTCCTGCACCCTTTCACTGAGCTCCCGTTTCTCAATCTGTTCAATGAGCGGCACATCACCGGAAGGCATCGGGCAGCGCGATCTTCCGCCTTCCTTGTCCGGGGGGTCATCAACTGCCGGATCTTCATAGCGGGAGCGGGATTTGAGCTGCTGTAAGCGGGTCTTCGTGTGGTTCACGACGATTCTGTAAAGCCAGGTGGAAAACCGGGATTCCCTCCGGAATGTTTTTAACGATCTGTACGCAGAGAGAAATGCCTCCTGCACCACATCACAGGCGTCTTCGTAATTGCCCGTCATCCTGTATGCGATATTCAGCATCTTCTTCTGATGCCTCTCCACCAGCACCGCAAAGGCTTCCGTATCGCCTTTCTGGCATTGTACGACGTATTCGATGTCTTCGTCTTCGGGTGCCCTGGTATCGTCATCCATGTGCGTGGACATTTCAGCCAAAAGTGTAATTTCCCTGCTCTGCTCCTTATATGGACACCCTATAATGGCCATCTTGTCAAGTGAAAAATCTTTCCACCCCCTGCCCCCGCAAGCGGGGGGACAAACACAGTCTCCAAGGTCGGAATGACAAAGTAAGGATAAGCCTATTATTGTGAGACTCAAATTTCAAAAACGAAGCACTAGCCTTTGGCTATTGGAAATTATCACGCCACGCAGAGGGTATGAAACCAGTCAGGGTTCATACCCGTGATCTTTTTCGCCCGTTCAATGCGGCATGCAAACAATCATCTCACGAGTAACATCGCGGGCAACTTTAGACAAGTCAGGCATAATAAAAATGTAGCTTTCTGTTATAGCGTGGCCGGTCTTCCACATTAATTTGCCGGTGGAGGCCTCGTATAATCTCATGGTCATGCCAACATTCGCCACTTTTTCATCCTTCTCGACAGCATAATCCCACCCATCAACGGACACCAGCAAAAATGCGTCAACTTTGGCTAATTCACCGATTTTTTTGCTCAAATCAGGATCAGAAAAATTAACTGTTCGCAACTTAGAAAGATACTCGGTCATTGCCTTATTTAATTCTTCATTGACCAGAAGCTGACTGTTCAGGCTCTCCGTGTCCATTATATTGGCGAGCCACTTTTTTTCAATGAATGAATCCGCAACAATTTGTTCCACTACTCC
>JAFNGM010000269.1:0-13356 GCA_017885225.1 Syntrophaceae bacterium
CAGCATTTACAACAACATGGATTTTAAGACACTCTTAACAAACAGGCGTGCCATCAGGGATTTCCAGAACAGGGAGGTGCCGTTGTCTGTCATAAAGGAAATTATCCGGGATACCTGCCTTGCTCCCACAGCCAGGAACGGCCAGCCATGTAAGTTTATCATTGTGCAAAACCGTGATTACATCAAAAGACTCTCCGATGAGAGCAAGAAGAACCTCCTTTCCGATCTTGCACGGAATCCCGACTCGTTGATCAAAAACTATGAAACCTATCTGCGTGACGAAACATTCAATGTCTTTTATAATGCACCTTGCCTGGTTTATATCATTGGTCCAGGGGACATCCATTCACTCGATGTGGACTGTGCCCTGACTGCTGCCTATTTCCTGTTCTCAGCAACATCGAGAGGACTGGGAACCTGCTGGATAGGGCTGGGGGCACATATACGGGACCGTAAAATTCTGGATGATATAGGAATGCCCGAGGGTTGTGAAATAGTGGCGCCGATTATTCTTGGTTACCCGACCAGTGTGCCGCCTGCTTCTGAAAGACATGATCCTGATATTCTGAAAATTATATGACTGCTATGACTTTTAAAATTAATATCTTGTCCATTCTGCTTTTAGCATTGGTGATATCTTTTTCTGGATGCACCGATGTAACACAACACCCTCCCTTGGCAACAGTTTCCAAAGTGGATATCAACCGCTATTTGGGACGGTGGTATGAGATCGCCAGAATTGATCATTCCTTTCAAAAGGACTGTGTTGCATCAACGGCGGAATATTCTCTCAGACCTGACGGCGATATCAAGGTTGTCAATAAATGCAGGAAGAAAGATATAAAAGGAGAGTTAGCCTCAGTGGAGGGAAAAGCCTGGGTAATAGATAAAGGTACCAATGCCTGGTTGAAGGTCCAGTTCTTCTGGCCTTTCAGGGGCGATTACATCATTATTGATCTGGATGAAAAAGAATACCAGTACGCCGTTGTTGGTCACCCCTCACGGAATTATCTTTGGGTTCTTTCGAGGGTCCCTCAAATGGATGACGGAACATACAGAGAAATTCTGAGCAGGATTTCACAACAGGGTTACGATATAAACCGGATTAAGAAATATCCACAGGTAAAACTCGGCAAATGATTTAGCCTTGAAAGGAAAGCGAATGGCAAAGAAACTTGCCCCAAGCAGACCGTTGACCTGAGAGAAGTCGTCATATCCGAAATAATCCAATCCGAGGCCCTCGTGAATCTTCTGGAGCGCAAGGGGATAATTAGCAAGGAGGAATTTTTTTAGGAGATCAAAAAAGTGCAGGCGGCCATGTTGACGGCTGAGAAATGAATGGAGAGTCACAGGATGAGAAAGGACTGCATATGAAGGGGAATGATCTTAGTAAATATTGCGAATATGCCCTGAAACAGGGAGCGACCGGCGTGAAACATAGCCTCGCAACAACTTTTGTCTCATGCTGGTGGATTAAAAGGGAACATGGTACTTTAAATAGATGATTGTACCGGAGATGACATGATGTCAAAAANNTTCATGCAGACATGGATGTTCTCGACTATGGCTGCGGCACCGGTCTCCTGGCGCTCTCATTGCAACCCCATGTCCGTTCAATCACCGGTGCAGACAGCTCGCACGGGATGCTTGATGTTTTGAATGTAAAGATCAAGAAATTTTCTCTTACAAATGTGAAAACCCTGTTCCTTGACCTTGAAAGTGATGTCACCCTCCAAGAGAAGTTTCATCTCATTACGTGCAGTATGACTTTCCATCACGTCAATGATCCTTTTATTTTGATCAATCAATTTTACACGTTGCTTCATCCCAAGGGGTATTTATGTATTGCTGACCTCGATCCGGATAAAGGTAAATTCCACAGCAGCAAAGAAGGTGTGATGCATTTCGGCTTTGAGAGATCATCCATGCGTAATCTTTTCGTTCAGGCAGGATTCAAGAATATAAATGAGACCACCGTGGCGATAATAGACAAGGATGTACCTGATGAAGGAATACGGTCTTTTTCTGTTTTTCTCATGCAAGGGCAAAAGGAATAACATCAAGAGGCAAAATAGGCCTTTCTCTTGAAATTTAGCTTAAAATCACAATATCCCCCTGCCAATATTTTGTATAATCAATTTATAGCAGGGATATTATGTATATTAGAAGAGATTTAGAAGGCAAGATCAAAAAGTACCTGGATGTGCCGGAGATATCAGGAGGGTTGTGAAGAAAAAGTAGCCTGTCCCCGTCGTTCTCACCTTAAGAAGTTCGTAACAGAAGGGCCTGACGCTTAAATTTTCATTAAAATATGAGTTTTCAGCAAACGTTGAAAAGGCCTCAATCAGTGAAAATATCACTTGACGGTTGACAATTTTCACTATAATGTTCATTTTCAGCAAATGCTGAAAGGTTACTTTTCAATGAAAATTGATGAGACAAATATAATCATAAAGATCGAAGACAGTTTAAGAGCTTGCCTGCAGCGGGTCCCTTTTCTGGAGATCGAGTCCCTGGATAGAGCCGTCAAGATCGGCGATGCATGCATGGATATTGTTGCCACCGTGAGAGTCGCAAAGCAGCTCCAGCGTCTGGCGATCGAGGTGAAGAGCAGTGGTCAGCCCCGCGTTGCCCGCACGGCAGCTTACCGTCTCAGCCGTACTCTGGAAAGTGACAGTGGTATGTATGGCGTGTTTGCGGCGCCTTATATCTCGCCCCAGTCTGCCGAGATCTGTGTTCAGGAGAAGATCGGGTATTTGGATCTTGCCGGAAACTGCCGACTGACATTTGGCCAGGTCTATATCGAACAGCAGGGTAACCCCAACCCTTTTGCCGAAAAGCGGGACTTGCGTTCCCTCTATTCCCCGAAGGCGGCACGGGTTTTACGAGTGCTCCTGACTGATCCCAAGAAGGCGTGGCGGATCAAGGCCCTGGCGGAGGAGGCGGACGTCAGCCTGGGGCAGGTTTCCAATGTCAAAAGCCTCCTGGAAGATCGCGAGAGGCTTGGAAGTTCCGAGGCCGGATTGCTGCTCAAAGATCCGGGGAGCCTTCTGGTCGAATGGTCTGAAAACTCCAACTATCGGAAAAATGTACCCCGAAACTACTACACGTTGAAAACGATTGCCGAGATAGAGTCTGACCTGGCTAAGGCCTGCGACGGGGAAGGCATCCGATACGCCTTGACCGGTTTTTCTGGTGCGGCGCGCTATGCCCCTTCCGTTCGTTACCAGCGCGCTATGGCATATGTGTCGCGTGATGTGGAAAGGATGGCGAAGCTTCTCTCTTTGAAGGAAGTGACCAGCGGAGCCAATGTAACCTTCCTCATTCCCTATGACGAAGGCGTACTGTACGGTGCGCGATCCGTCGAGGGGATCTGTATCGCATCACCGGTGCAGGTTTACCTCGATCTACTCGGGATGAAGGGCCGCGGTGAGGAAGCAGCTCAGGCCATATTGGACGAGGTGATCAGGCGCTCATGGTGACACGCAGGGATTATACGGCTGAGGCAGTGGCGGCTGCAAAATCGGTGCTCATCGAGCTGACGCACCTCCTGGGAGAGTACCGGGATAACATCGTGCTGATTGGCGGTTGGGTGCCAGAACTTCTCATCTCCCCAAAACCGCGCCCCCATGTGGGAAGCATCGATATTGATCTTGCCTTGAACCATGTGAAAATCCAGGAAGAAGGGTACAGGCTGATCGAGGAATTGCTAACTTCGCGTGGTTATTACCAGGAACCGGACAAGCAGCCTTTCATCTTCTTCCGCAATGTGCTTTTCGGCGATTCGTTTATCAAAGTGCAGGTGGATTTTCTGTCCGGCGAATATGAGGGTACCGGCAAGGCGCACCGCACGCAGGCCATTCAGGGAATGAAGGCGCGCAAGGCCCGGGGCTGCGATCTGGCCTTTGACATGGTCCGCGAAATCTCCGTGGAGGGAGAAATCCCGGGCGGGGGGCTTGACCGCGTGACGGTCAGAATCGCCTCAATCGTGCCGTTTCTGGTCATGAAGGGGATGGCGCTGGACGATCGGCTCAAGGAAAAAGACGCATGGGATATCTACTACTGTCTCATTGCTTATCCCGGCGGAATCGACGCCCTCGTGGAGGAATTTCGTCCCCACCTGTCCCATGGTTTGGTCCGGGAGGGGCTCGGCAAGATTGCCACCCACTTTTCCTCCCTCAAATCACTCGGGCCGAAATTTGTTGCTGATTTTGAAGAAGCCGGTGACCCGGAAGAGGTGGAACGAATCGTCCGCGATGCCTACGAGCGGATACATGCCTTCTTGAACAGACTGGGGTTTGCATGATCAATAAAAAAATATTCCGTGGCAAGATTGAGGAATTTTGGGGTCAGACTTGAAACATGAAATGCGTGGAGGATGTGAGGGGCCTTGCATCCGGACATCCCGTATCAGGTATGGGATAAACTTTTAGACAGCCTGAAAGAAGAATTATTTAAAGAGAAAAGGGGACCAGGAGGAAGGTTCAAGGGCCAAAGAAATCTGGATCCCGGATCAAGTCCGGGATGACGGGAGGGGGATTGGGGCCAGCTTATCAAATCCGGGATGACGGGTAGGGGATACGTAAGAAAAGGGTACTAAAGCGTCTTTTTTGGGCGTGACCATTTAAATAAATGTTGTAATAATTACAACTAATGTTGTAAACATTACAACAAGAGAGGCACATATGCTGGTTAAATTGTTTACATCAAAATTGAGAGTAGAAATACTCGCGCTCTTCTTCTCACGGTCGGAAGAATCCTTATATTTAGGTGAAATAGTAAAGCTTACCGGAGAGGATCGTGGCAACATTAGCCGGGAACTTCGGAACCTTGAAAGTATCGGTTTGCTTATCAGCCGGAAAGAGGGGAACCTGAAGTACTATTCTTCGAACAGGGATTTTCTGCTCTACGATGAACTCAGATCAATTATTCTAAAAACAAGAGGCGCCGTTGGCACACTCAAAGAAACGCTCTCAAGGGCGAAGAAGATTGATTATGCTTTCATCTATGGATCGATCGCCTCTGGTACAGAGACGGCAAAGAGCGATATAGATCTGATGGTCATTGGGGAGATTTCACTTGAGAATCTTCTGAGACTCTTAAGAGGTTCTGAAAAGGCGCTTGGAAGGGAGATCAATCCATCTTTGTATAGTGCTAAAGAATATAAGAGTAGAATGAAAAAGAAAGACCCGTTTATTGTTCGGATAATGAGTAAGCCAAGAATTATGCTCATAGGAGATGATGATGGGCTCACTGATTTGTGCCGAAGATAGCAGGAGGGTTGTGAAGAAAAAGTAGCCTGTCCCCTTTCTTCTCTACATAAAGTTTATGGGGTCCACATCAACCCTGATATCCAAACCGGTGACGGAAGCTCTCGAGAGGATTTCTTTCGCCAGATTTTTCACCGCGCCACTATCACTGCCTTTTAAGAGGAGCTGCCAGCGGTACTTTCCCTTGATCTTGGCGATGGGGGACTCTGCCGGGCCGATGATCTCTACCTTCCCCTGCGGTGTCGTGAGAGGCGACAAGGTACGAATGACGTGTTTCAGTCTTTCCAGCCCTTCCATACCCTTTTCTTTCTTTGCGCTTGACAGATGAAGATTGATCAAGCGTGAGAAGGGAGGGTAGGCGAGGGTATGTCTCAGCGCAAGCTCTTCTTCATAAAAACTCAGATAATCATGATCTTTCGCCCTGATAATGGCGTAATGATGAGGATTAAAGGTCTGGATAATGACCCTGCCGGGAAAGGCGCCTCTCCCTCCTCTGCCTGAGACCTGGGTAAGGAGTTGAAAAGTNNAAGTCATGTCCCTTGGCAATCATCTGCGTACCGACAAGAATATCGATATCATGCGTGTAGAGGGACCGGAGAATATTTTCATAGGCCCCTTTCCTGATCATCGTGTCGCTGTCCATTCTGCCGATCCGGGCTTCCGGGAAGAGCTTCTTGATCTCTTCTGCAAGTCTTTCCGTTCCCAGGCCATAGCTGCGGACACGGTTTCCGCGGCATCCGGGGCATGACGGAGTGAGCTTTACGGCAAAATCACAGTAATGGCATTTAAGGGTGTCTTCACCCGCATGATACGTCATGGAGACTGCGCAGTTCGGACACTGGAATGCATGGCCACAGTCAAGACAGAATATGAAGGTGTGAAAACCACGCCTGTTTAAAAAAAGGAGCGTCTGCTGTTTATTCTCAAAGGTTTCCCCAATCGCGTTTCGCAAAGCCCGGGATAAAACAGGGGATGCGTCCTGATCATTCTTCCCCAACTCCCTTTTCATATCGATGATCTCCACTTCCGGCAGGGGCTTGTCTTCCACTCTTTTAGGCAGGATCAGGTTCGTCTGTTTTCCTTTCATCGTGTTGAAATACGTCTGGATCGCCGGTGTGGCAGAACCGGCGATCACCGTCGCCGCGTTCAGCTTTGCCCTCATGATTGCCAGATCGCGGGCATTATATTTCATCCGGTCATCCTGTTTGTAGGAAGTGTCATGTTCTTCATCCACAATGACCAGCTTCAAATTT
Organism: Syntrophaceae bacterium; assembly: GCA_017885225.1. Taxonomy (GTDB): domain Bacteria; phylum Desulfobacterota; class Syntrophia; order Syntrophales; family UBA2185; genus UBA2185. Next base: position 6,524 of record JAFNGM010000269.1, read on the forward strand.
CTGACGGGCGCAAAGACCGCTGAGCGGGCGCCGATGACAACCCTGATTTCGCCCCGCTGAATGCGGCGCCATTGATCGTACCTGGCGGCCCTGGAAATGCCGCTGTGCAGCACCGCCTTTTCGAGGTCCGGGAACCTTTTGTTGAAACGGCTGATCAGTTGCGGCGTCAGGGCTATCTCCGGTACGAGAAAGATTACGCCCCCGTTCATTGCCAGGGTTTTTTCAATTGCGTTCAGATACACTTCCGTCTTGCCGCTGCCGGTCACACCGTGGAGCAAATAGGGGGAGAACCTGGCAGACTCCAGTCCCTTTACAATCTCGCGCAGGGCACATTCCTGATCCTCATTCGGCGTGATCCGCTTTTCGCGTATGCCCAGGTCGGGACTCTGGCCGTGATGGCGGGAGACTTCTTCTTCGGTGACGGAGACGATTCCTTTCTGTTCAAGCGTCTTTATCGTAGCGGGGGAGCATGTGAATTGTGCGCGCAGAACAGACAAGGGCAGGGAGCCGTGCCCACGGAGAAGATCAACAAGGGAATGCTGTTTTTTCGTCAACTTCAGGGCGTCCAGGTTCCCGGTGGTGAGGGTTATGATTTTTTCTTTTTTCCTGGAGACTTGTGGTTTCTTTGTTCTGTACTCCGTGGTGATAAAACCTGCGCCCTTCAGTGAATTGACATCCCTGGTGACATCTTTCTTTCCGAACATTTTCTTGAGATGCGTGAGAGAAATCCCATCGGGATATTGTGAGAGGGTGTCGATGATACGATGCTGCGACGGAGACATCCGGGCATCGGGTCTTTCCCGCTCTTCTTTCGCGAGAGAAATCCACTGGTCGCTTTTCGGATCGATCCCGCCCGGAAGGATTTCGGCGAGCGCTCTCCCGGGAGGGTACATATAGTATTGAGATACCCACCGGTAAAATTTCAGATCGGTTTCGTTGAAGAGCGGCTCAAGATCTAAAATTTCGATTATTTCTTTTGTGTCTTCGCGGGGAGCTGATTTTGATATTTCGACAATGTAACCGGTCAGTCTTCTCTTGCCGAAGGGTGCGAGAACTCGCTTTCCAATGGATACTTCTTCGTGCAGGATTTCCGGAACAGCATAGGAGAACGTCTTTTCCGAGGGGATGTTGACGGCAACCGAAACAAACATCGTATTTGTTACTATTCCCCTTTTAGCCTCTCTATCTTTTCCTGTTTGGTTTTGCAGTCAATGCACTGGGTCGTGACGGGTCTTGCGATCAGTCTTTTTTCAGATATGGGACCGCCGCAGTCGTTACATATGCCGAAGACACCGTCATCGAGACGCTTTATCGCTTCCTGGATCTTTACGATCAATTTTCTTTCTCTATCCCTGATGCGAAGCTCAAAGTTCCTATCCGACTCGAGGGTTGCCCTGTCATTGGGATCGGGGAAATTTTCTTTGCCCGTGGTCATGTCGGAAACTGTCTTTTCGGCTTCATCAAGCAGCTCATTCATTTTCTGAGTGAGCAAGTGTCGAAAAAATCGAACTTTTTCTGGTTTCATGGGTTGAATTTTTTCTGCTTTTGTTGCCATCTCCATCACCTTGTATGGGGTCTATCTCTTTGAATTGCACCTCATACATAAAGAATGCCTTTTTGTAAAGGAAAAAATGCTTTGATGTATATTATCGTCATTTTATTCCATAAACTTTTTTTATTTTTTCAATGATGTGTGTTGTTGACGATCCTTTGATTTCCGGAATGATGATTACCCTGCCGCCCCATTTTCCCACCGATTCCCGTCCCACCACTTCATCCTCTTTCCAATCCCCTCCTTTCACAAGGACGTCGGGTTTCAGATATTCTATTAACTCGAGAGGTGTGAGTTCATGAAAGATGGTGACATAATCCACCGATTCGAGGGATGCCATGATATCCGCCCGCTCGCCTTCGGGAATGAGCGGCCTTTTGTCCCCTTTCAGGGCTTTTACGGATTCGTCGCTGTTCAAGCCGAGAATCAGGATATCCCCCTGCCTTTTCGCTTCTTTAAGGTACCGGGTATGCCCTACGTGAAGGATGTCGAAACAACCGTTTGTAAAGACAATTTTCTTCCCTTCTTTCCGGAGCCGCTCGATTTTTCTCTTTAGTTTTTCCCTGGGGTATATTTTTTCCATCATGTTTCCTCGCTCTTTCTCTTATTTACACTGTCCTGGCAAGTGTGAGAATCGCAACAGATTCGGCGTTGTTTCGCATGAGGATACGCGTGCATTCCCTTGCCGTGCTTCCTGACGTGTACACATCATCCACCAGGATAATTCTTTGCCCTTGTATCTTTTTGCTATCCCTGACGGAAAAGACTCCTTTCACGTTCGCTTCCCTGTCCTTTCTCCCCAGGTTGATCTGCGCGTCCGTATACATATGCTTCCTGAGTGTGAGGAAGTCCAATGGTATAAGGAATTTCTTAGAAATTTCCCTGGCCAGGATAAGGGACTGGTTAAACCCGCGTTCCCTCAATCTTTTGGAATGAAGGGGAACGGGAATTATTAGCGAATAGTCTGCCATGTGAAAGGCAGGGTACGCAAAATCTGCCATTATTTTGCCCAGTGCTTCGCCGGTGGAAATTTTCCCTTTATATTTAAATGAGTGGATGGCCTCCAGGAGTTTCGTTTCATAGTGCCCGACGGCGCGGGCGACGGAGAAAAGGGGTTTTGAGAGTATGCATTCGCCGCAGAGGTGGTTATCTCCGCCGGCGCCGGCAAAAGGAATGCCGCAGCATGGGCAGAGCGGCGGTTGAATAAAATGTATCGCTGAGAAGCATGCGGGACATAATGGGGTAGTATTATTTTCAGGATCAAGGATTTCTTCACATGTCAGACATTGTGGTGGAAACACAATGTCGGCGAGACCTGAAAGAATGCGTTTCAATGTTACATGCCTTTACGGAGGGCTGTCAGTTCAATTACTTCATCACCAACCTCCATACGTGGTGCGTCTGACCATAGCCTCTCGATGTCATAAAATTCTCTGACGGGTTCGTAAAAGATGTGAATGATTACATCTGCGTAATCCATGAGAACCCATCTGCCGAGCTGTTCGCCTTCAATGCCCAGGGGCATAATGCCGTATTCTTTCAGATTTTCCTGGATTGACGCGGTGATGGCCTGGACTTGCCGGTCGGAAGTGCCACTGCAGATGATGAAATAATCTGCGAAGGAAGAGTACTCTTTAACGTTTAAGATGATTAAATTTTTTGCCTTTCTCTTAAGGGAAGCATTCACGCAGAGAAGTACCTGCTCTTTTCCATCTATGCTTTCTTTTACCAATAACACCTCCTTGCCAAGTATGTTTCGGTGAGATTTGGGAAACCTTCAACTATCTATGGTATTTTACACTTATATTTATATTTTTCGCAACAAAATTTTCACAGGGGTTCACCGTCCGAAAAAGTTGATGACATTTTCAGGAGCCAGGGGGCCAGGGAGTTGAGGGTTCGAGTGAAGTGCATTTACATCAATTCCCGAGCACGTGAGTCCTTGAATCATTTCATTGTGAGAAACGGCGGTTGATAAATGGAGACCTGTATGGTAAAGGGAGCATCACCGTACGCGGTGGTTCATCCGCCCGTACTGCAAGAGGAGAAAAGCACCAATTATTATTACGTTGAAAGAATACAGCATGCACGACATACTAAAGAATATCCAGGTTCATGTGCCCTTTCATTTTCTCCATGATACGTTCCTTCCGAAGGTAATAAAAGAAGGCATAAATCCTGAAATCAGCTTCAATCACTATACCCTCGATCATTTTAAAAAAGATGATTATAGAAGGGTTGCCGATGAACTTTTGGGGGCGGGATTGACAATAACCTTCCACGCGCCCTTTATGGATTTGAGGCCGGGAGCCATAGATCCAAAGATCAGGCAGGTCACCACAGAGCGTTTGAACCAGGTATTCGACCTTGTACCGTTATTTCGGCCGCGTACGGTGGTCTGCCACGCGTCCTTCGATAAAAGATACTATGTGTCAAATGAGAAGATATGGCTGGAAAACAGTATAGAAACATGGAAGCACTTTTTAACGCGAGCAGTGGAGATGAATACCGTCGTTGCCCTGGAAAATGTGTATGAGAGCGACTCTCTACATCTGGCTCTTCTCCTTGATGCCTTTGCATCTCCTCATATCTGCTTTTGCTTTGATACGGGTCATTTTAATGTATTTTCCGCTACACCCCTCGAAGAATGGATAAATGGTGTGGGTGCCCGTATTGGCCAGGTTCATATCCATGACAATAACGGACTCTCAGATGAACATCTCCCCGTTGGAGAAGGCACTTTTCCCTTTCAGAAATTTTTCGCATTGCTCCGCGAAAAGGGGTGTCAACCGATAGTGACCGTGGAATCTCACTCGGAAAAGCACCCGTGGCGGATGCTGGAAAATATCAGGGCTATAGGACTGTTCGGGGAATAGGGTTCAGGGGGCAGGGATCGGAAGCAGGGGCAGGGAGGGAATATCAATTGCTTCAATACATCGCGAAAAGATTAGTGTTCATGGTTCCCCTCCTCTTCGGCATTACTATTGTCTGTTTTGTGGTGATGCACCTGGCGCCTGGTTCCCCTACGGATCTTGAAACGCAGATGAACCCCCGTGCATCAGCGGATTACAGAGAGCGTTTGAATGCGATGTACGATCTCGATAAACCGTTGTACGAGCAGTATCTGATCTGGGTGGGGAAACTTGCAGTTCTGGATTTGGGAAAATCATTCTCCCAGGACCGCAGGCCGGTGGCGCAGAAGATCCTGGAAAGGCTTCCCATTACTATCCTCATCAACGTGCTCTCCATGATCCTGATCCTGGTTCTTGCCATTCCCATAGGCGTTCTCTCTGCCGTCCACCAGGATTCCCTGTTTGATAAAGTAGCCGGTGTCTTCGTGTTTATCGGATTTGCCATCCCCACCTTCTGGCTGGCATTGCTCCTGATGATTCTCTTCGGAATAGACCTGGACTGGCTGCCCATATCGGGCATCCGGTCCCTGAATTATGAATATCTCCCGCCCGGGATGGCGTTCCTGGATTTAATAAAGCATCTCATACTGCCCGTAGCGCTTTCGGCATTTGGCGGCCTTGCGGGACTTTCCCGCTATATGAGATCCAATATGCTTGAGGTAATCAGGCAGGATTACATCATGACGGCCAGGGCAAAGGGTTTAAGTGAGCGGGCGGTCATCTATAAGCATGCCCTCAGGAACGCGCTCCTTCCCGTTATTACCATCCTGGGGTTGTCGGTGCCCGGCCTCATAGGCGGGAGCGTTATTTTTGAGACGATATTTGCCATACCGGGTATGGGGCAACTTTTTTACATGTCTGTCATGGCCAGGGATTACCCTGTCGTCATGGGGATTCTTTTTATCGGGGCTGTCCTGACCCTGCTGGGAAACCTGATTGCAGACGTGTCCTACGCGCTGGCAGATCCGAGAATCAGGGTGTCATAGAGATAACAGTATGAGAACGGATTTCTGGAAGAGGTTTTGGAAAAATAAAATCGCGGTAGTCGGAAGCTGCGTAGTCGCCGTGTTATTTATAATTTCCATTCTCGCGCCGTGGATCGCTCCGCATGATCCCAATGAAATCAATCTTGCCAGGGTGCTTGCCGCGCCGTCAGCGAGCCACCTGTGCGGGACGGATCAGCTTGGTAGGGATGTCCTCTCGCGGATGATATGGGGGGCCAGGATATCGCTGAAGGTAGGATTTGTAGCCACCGGAATTGCCATTCTCATCGGGGCAATCCTGGGTGCCGTCGCGGGATATTATGGAAGGTGGATAGATGTCGTGATTATGAGGTTTGTGGATATCATGCTCTGCTTTCCGACGTTTTTCCTGATTCTTGCCGTTATTGCGCTGCTTGAACCCTCCATCTGGAACATCATGATTATCATTGGATTGACCGGGTGGATGGGGGTCACGCGCCTGGTGCGGGCTGATTTCACGTCGTTGAAAGAAAGGGATTTCGTGCGGGCAGCGAGAGCAATCGGTGCGGGCGATCTGCGGATCATCTTTATCCATATTCTGCCGAATGCAATGGCATCCGTCCTTGTCGCCGCGACACTGGGTGTTGCCGGCGCCATCCTCACGGAGTCGGCCCTCAGCTTTTTAGGTATCGGCGTGCAGCCGCCGACGCCAAGCTGGGGAAATATTCTCACCGCCGGGAAAGACAACATCGATATCGCCTGGTGGCTTTCACTCTATCCCGGGTTGGCAATCCTGATTACTGTGCTCGGATATAACCTGCTGGGCGAGGGAATTCGGGATTCCCTCGATCCGAGACTCAGGTGAGGGAGCTTTTGCATATGAAAAAAGATGAAGCAAAGACAAAAGAGCAGCTTTTAAAAGAGTTGAAGGAAATGCGTCGACAGGTTGCCGAATTGCAAGATGGAGAAGCCCATCACGAGCAGACGGAAGAGGCCCTGAAAGAGAGCGAAAGGCGATACCGACGCATTACGGAGGCTATCACTGACTACATCTATACGGTGCGCATCGAAGGTGGAAGGGCAATGGAAACCCGCCATGGAGCAGGTTGTCTGGCTGTTACGGGCTACACAGAAGAGGAATTTACCGCTGATCCGTACCTGTGGATTCGCATGGTCGCGGCAGAGGATCGCAGTGCGGTGCAAGATCACGCCGGGCGCGTGTTGGCGCGAGGAGATATCCCGGCCCTTGAACACCGCATCATACGAAAGGACGGAATGGTGCGATGGGTGAGGAATACGCCTGTTCTGAGGCGTGACAATCACGGCAATATTCAGGCGTATGATGGCTTGATTCAGGATATTACTGAGCGCAAGAGGGCGGAGAAGGCGCTTCAGGAGAGTGAAGAG
>JAFNGM010000269.1:13374-23888 GCA_017885225.1 Syntrophaceae bacterium
ATGCGGGCTATAATCCGGAGGAATTGATAGGAAAGGATGCGATCAAACTTGTCCATCCTGAAGACAGGGATCAGTTAAAGAAAAATGCCATAGACATGCTGTACGGCAAACGATCATTCCCCTATGAGTACAGAATAATAACCAGGGAAGGCCAAATCAAATGGCTCATGGAGATGGCAGCGTCGATTTCCTGGGAAGGGAAACGCGCGGTCCTGGGGAATTCCATGGATATTACGGATCGTAAAAAGACGGAAGAAGAAATCAGTTTTATTTCCGTGACCGACCAGCTTACCGGCTTGTACAACAGAAGGGGTTTCATAANNTCACGAAGAAGGTGACAGGGCTCTCCAGGACGTGGCATTAATACTCAGGGAAACCTTCAGGGCGTCCGATATTGTCGCGCGCATAGGGGGGGACGAATTTGCGATTCTTGCCGTAGACACTACCGGAATATATCCGGACGTCATGATGACGCGGTTACAGAATCAGATAGATACGCATAACCGCAAGGGCGGTCGGCGCTATACAATCTCCATAAGTATGGGTGCAGCGTATTGTGATCCGGAAAATCCCTGTTCTCTTGACGACCTTATGTCGCGCGCGGACACGTTAATGTACGAGCAGAAGAGAAGAAAAAAATTGTAGTAGACAATAATGCCACACACAAAAGGGACGCCCATCTGCCCTTTCAGACAGATAAAAGCGTCCCCTTGAATGTTATTGGATAGTTCCTACTATTCCTGGTTAATGGCAGAGAGCTGCCATCTGTTGCTCCCCGCGGGCCTGGCAAAAGTCCAGTATTCCACGAATTTTACGGGTTCTGTTTTACTTCCCGACAGCAATTGGCCGCTTTCACTCTCTGTGTAATCCAGCAGGTTGGCTATGAATCTGACGGTAATGAAGTCCTGTCCCCCTTCCTGCCATGCTTCGGTAATTTCCACGGTTCGCACCGCAATATTATCGAGCTTGTTGATCTTCTTTTCCAGTCTCAGTTTATCCGTGTCGCTCTGGAAAATACCGAACATTTCCTCCGTAAGAATATTTTTCACGGTTGTCATGTCGCGGTTGATCCACGCACCCTGAATTTTGAAGAAGTTGTCCGTGCAGAGATCTGAGAATTTGTTTTCATCGAACGAGGGATCAAGCTGCCGGATGTGGCGGAGTCCTGTTTCGACGTCATCAGCAGGCCCCTGCTGTTGCATAGAAGGTGCGTACGGTGTCTTTTGTTCCACGGAAGGAGCAGCGCCTGTCTGGTAATACGCGGCAGATTCGGCCTGCCTCTTTCTTTTGAAATATGCGTAGAGGAAATAGAGAAGACCGCCGATGAGGATGATTTCTATAAGCCCGAACCCGCTTCCGCCGAAGCCGCCCGTACCCATGCCATGGCTGATACCGCTGAAAAGCATGCTGCCCAGAAAACCGCCCGCCACTCCCATGGCAAGACCCCTCCACATACTCGGTTGCTGCGGCATCTGGGGAGCCATTGGCTGCGCCGGGGATGCCGGTTGACGGGTAGGTGATGGTGAAGATGGGGTCTGACTAGGGGAGCTGTATGACCGGGTCCCGCGGCTGCCTGATGATCTGCTGCCTCCGACCCTGGCAAATACATCCAATTCCATTACCCATATGAAAAAAAACAGAAATGTAAAAAGGGTTATTCCTATTTTTAACCATTTTCCTGCATACATAGTGTTTCCTCCTTAGCTCTCTATCACATGTCGTGAAATCTATCACACATGGAACTATTACATTTAGTTGCAAAAAGAATTCGAAGGTTCAAGGGCCCCTTGAACCCCCGAACCACCGGCTATAGCCATTGGGAAATAACTGTATAAAATATATATACGATAGTGTCAATANNCTCCTTTTCGTTTTGTCTTTTTTCAGCTTATGGTGTATGAGAATCGTCAGAGCGTATCGTTGGGAATGTTTGTAAATACCACGAAAAAGAGCGAAGAAGGGGTTAGTGTCCTTTTTCATGAAATCCATTATAGTGATGAAGGAGTTCTCATGGGCAGTGAACACTTAGATGGAAAAATTACCGCAGTGGCGGATATGATCATGCGTGCCGGAAATGTAGTAGTGTTTACGGGCGCCGGAATCAGCACGGAATCCGGCATTCCCGATTTTCGCAGCCCCGGCGGGATATGGTCCAGGTTCGATCCGGAGGATTTTACTATCGGAAAGTTTCTCTCAAGTCCGGAAACGCGGAGAAAACAATGGCGTATACTTCTCGAAGGCGGTTTATTTAGTGACGCTGAGCCGAACAGGGCTCATCGGGTAGTCGCCGAACTGGAAAAAATTGGAAAACTCACCTGTGTCATCACGCAGAACATCGACAACCTTCATCAGAAGGCGGGGAACTCCCCGGAAAAGGTGTATGAGTTGCACGGGAATATGAGGTGGTTGAGGTGTGTGGAATGTGACAAGCGCTACCCCCTCGGAGAAATGGTGGAGAAATATCGTTCGCAGTATGATGTCCCGGAATGTGAGCTTTGCCATGGAATTTTAAAGCCGGACGTGATTTTTTTCGGGGAACTTCTTCCCGAGATGACGCTGAAAAACGCGACCTCCAACGCGATGAGGTGTGATCTTATCATTGTTATTGGTTCATCTCTCGTCGTGTACCCTGCTGCGTCCATCCCTATGTATGCCAAGGGTTCGGGTGCCAGGCTTGTAATCATCAATAACACGCCGACGCCCTGTGACAGTGACGCGGATGTCGTCATTCACCATTCAGCCGGCGAAGTGATGGAAAAAATCATGGAAGAGGTTAATAAAAAACTTTCGCGTAATAATCATTCGTAAACTGCGATGCCAAATATTGTCCCTGTAGAAACAGAAAGATTGAAGCTCGTACCACTGGACTTCGGCAGTATGGGGCCGGACGATCATCATAAGATCGAACGAAAATTAGGCCTGCAGCTGGCGAGCATGATATTGGGTGAACAGATCGACCGGGAAATCAAAGCAGCCATGAGAACCTCTCTGGAAAATATTATCAGGGATAAAAGACAGGATCAGTGGTATGCCGACTGGCAGAGCGTCCTTATCATCCTGAAGGGGGAAAACGCAATTATCGGCGGCTTCTGTTTCCAGAACAATCCTGATAAAGATGGAATCGTTCAGGTCGGGTACATGATTCGCCCGGAGTATGAACGCAAGGGCTATATGACGGAAGCGCTGAAAAAGGGAATTGCCTGGATATTTGAACGATCTGATATATCGGCCGTCATTGCGGAAACAACGAGGTCCAATATGTCTTCACGCACGGTATTGGGAAAGACAGGGATGACCGTGTACGAGGAAACGGCAAAGAGCCTCTGGTGGAAGATCAAAAAATGTGCTTGATCCTTTTATCCCACAGGATGCATGAAAACTACCCATTTATCCTCGCGGCGAACCGGGATGAGTTTTACGAAAGGCCTTCGGCTCCCGTGTCCCTCTGGAATGATGCTCCAGATGTCATTGCCGGCAAGGATTTGAAGAGCGGCGGCACGTGGCTGGGCATGACCACAAAGGGGCGTGTCGCGGCGATTACGAATTATCGCGACCCGAAATCCTTCCGGGAACACGCGCCTTCCCGGGGATGGCTTGTGAAAAATTTTCTCTGCAGCCGGGAGGACCCAAAAGCGTATCTCGAAAACATGGCGGTGAACAAGGATCGGTATAATGGTTTCAGTCTTATCCTGGGAGACCCGTCCGGTCTTTTCTATTTCTCGAACCGGGGAACTATGCAGGAACTATCGCCCGGGCTCTATGCGCTGAGCAACAGTCTTCTCAATACGCCCTGGCCTAAGACTGAACGGGGGAAACAAGGCCTCGAAGTGCTGCTTTCCAGGACTGACAATCCCCTGCCGGAAGATCTGTTCGGCATCCTCTCGGATCGAATGAAGCCCGATGACAGGGAGCTTCCTGACACGGGAGTCGGACTTGAATGGGAACGGATCCTTTCTCCTCTCTTCATCACAAGTTCCGTGTACGGTACCCGCTCCTCTTCGGTGATAATGATTGACAAGAAAGATCGTGTCATGTTTATAGAGAGAGTCTTTAATGGACATCCAGATCCATGGATGGAAGTAAAGTTTGAGTTCAGGATTCAAAAGAATTAGATACACTATATATTGGGGAATACAATGGCGAGGCGTGAATATCCGGAAAGTCCCGTGGTTGGTGTAGGGGCGGTGGTGATTAAGGATGGGAAGGTTCTCCTGGTGAAGCGGGGCATTGAGCCGAATAAAGGATTTTGGGCCATTCCCGGCGGCTCCTTAAACTTGGGCGAGACACTGCAGGAGGGCGCCGAGAGGGAAATTATGGAAGAAACCGGCATCACCATCAAGGCCAGGGATCCTGTGTATTCGTTTGACTTCTTTGAACGGGATGGCGACGGGCGTATCCGTTTTCACTATGTGATCGTTGATATGATCGCTGAGTATGTGAGCGGCGAGGTGTGTGCCGCCGATGATGCCATGGAAGCTAAGTGGGTATCACGGATGGAGCTCAACGATATGCACGTATCGAGGAATACCTTGAAGATTCTGGATTTCCTGAAGAACTACTTTCCCGAGGAGGTGTCATTATGAAGGTTATTTATCACGATGATTTCAATCAGTCATACTGCTCTGATCCTGCTGCTGCGCCTGGAAGAATAGAGGCGGTATATAGAGCTGTCCGCAACAAAGTAACGTTTATCGATGCCATTCCCGCAGAGAAAGAGGATATCGCCGCCGTACATACACCGTATCATATAGAGAGGGTTACCAGTGATGCCCTTTATTATATTGCCTCACTGGCCGCGGGGGGAGCGATTCAGGCAGCCGAGATTGGTCTTAAGGAACCGTGCTTTGCCATCATCCGGCCACCCGGGCACCATGCTTCAGCGGGCAATGCCTGGGGTTTTTGCTATTTCAATAATATGGCGATCGCCCTCGAGAAGCTGAAAAAGGAAAAAAAGATTCACAATGCCTTCGTCCTGGACATNNCTCTACAATCCTTCCGCATCCTATCCCGAAGAATATTTGAAAAATGTAAAGAGCCGTCTCGCGTCCGAAAAAGTAGATATCATAGGCGTGTCTGCGGGATTCGATAATCATGCCGAGGACTGGGGAGGACTCCTTTCCACGGCGGATTATAAGGAAATAGGCAAGATGGTGAGGAAGGCCAGCGAGAACAATGGGGGAGGGTGCTTTGCAATCCTGGAAGGCGGATATAATCACGGGGTTCTGGGACAAAACGTAATGGCCTTTATTGAAGGCATGGAGTCAGGGTGAATATAAAGGGAAAAACCTGTGCGTGCGGAGATGAAGGGAGCACCCTTTCCGGGGTGAAAGGTCATCCTTTCCCCATGAATGCAAAGAACAGAATACCAAATCAAAATAGTGGTTGAAATATAGCCAACACTTATAATACTCTGTCAAATCAAGGTTACGCATTATCGCCATGATTGGGTAGAGTTTATAATGCGGCAAAAGTAAATAACAATTAGTTAATCAGGAGGTTGCATTATGAGGAAGTATATTTTTGTTATAATTCTTTGTCTTTCCTTGATTGTCGCTGCGCAGGTATTCGCAGCAGAGAAGCCGCGGATCGGCGTGTTGCGCTTTACCAACCATACGGGCGCCAGCTGGTGGGGTTATACTTCCGGTACGGAGCTGCAGGATATGCTCATCGCGGAACTGGCAAGCACCAAGGCGTTCAGGGTTCTGGAGAGGCAGGAGTTGGACAAGGTCTTGAGCGAGCAGAAACTGAGCGAGTCCGGACTGGTTGATGAATCCACAAGGATCAAGCCCGGCAGGATCAAGGCGGCCAAATATCTCATTGCCGGCACAGTGTCTTCGTTCCAGGAAAATACGAGCGGCGACGAAGGGGGTGTATCGATCATGGGATTCCGTGTGGGGGGTGCAACGAAGACCGCCTACATGGCAGTCGATCTCAAGGTGATTGACACGGAGACCGGTGAAATCGTCGACAACCGGACCGTAGAGGCGACATCTTCAGGCGGCGGGCTGCGTCTGTCCGGATCACTGGGTGGGATTGGCGGTAATCTTGGAAAGCAGGAAAAGACCCCTGTAGGCAAGGCAATCCGCTCCTGTGTTATTGAGATATCTGATTATCTTGAATGTTCCTTGGCGAAAAAGGATGATGACTGCATGAAGAAATACGCCGAGAAGGAAAAGAAGAGAAAGGATAAAACCAGAAAGGCCATTAAACTGGATGAATAGTTCTTTGTCGACTCTTATGATTCATTAGAATAGCAATGACCATAAAGGCGGAGATAATAAAATCCCCGCCTTTATTTTATCTGCTCCGTCAGCTTCTTCCTGTTTTTTATCGCCAGTGATACCCTGGTGAGGGCGAGGGTAATATCATCATCCGGTTTTCCTATGAGCTTGTCAGCCTGTTTATACAGGTTCAATGCGGCGTCCGCGTCTCCCCGGCTTTCGGCGCATACGCCCAGATTATAGAGAAGGGCGGGTGAATTGGGTGCGGCAATCCTCGCTTGCCCCCAGATTTCACAGGCATTGTCCATTCTGCCTTTCCCCGCAAAGTCGATTCCAAGGCTCAGTTTATCTTTGGCGTCGGCAGAATCAATTTGATCTGTTGAATCCATGAGTTTTATCTCTACGGTAACATAATGCGGCGCGACATCTTTCAAAAATTGCTTTTTTACCGTTTCTTTTACATTTTCTAACAATTCCTGTTCATCCTNNCGTGAATAGAGAATTTTTGCGGTGCTCACGTCGACTAACTTGGGTGTTGCGGAAAAATGCGCATCTCTCCTCGTGCACGGCACGGTATAATTCTTCCACCTGATGCATTTCCCTTCGTACTCATTTCCCTTTTTGTCACGCTTGATTTCATGCTGGGCACATTCCTGCCGCTTTTCTCTATATTTGCTGTCTTTCACATGGGCGGTCGTGACCACGCCTGTATAAATTCCCTGGGCGCCGACGAGCTTGCCAATTTTTGCCGCCGTCGTCTGGTCGATCAGCGCGCTCTGACTGAATTGCTGCTCGGACATTATTTTATCGATTGATGCCCTGTCCACTAACGTGAAATATTGTTTGTCATCGATGCTTTTGGAAGCCAACACGCCTTCTATTTCTGCGGCGAATTCCTGACCGCCCGGTCCTGTAAACGGCAATACGGCAACGGTCTTCGTGAGAGAGGCCTGGTGATATTCCGCGGGTTGCAGCATGTTAATTTTAACTTTTGTTGCGCATCCTGTGAGTAAAGTGAAAAGCATAATGCACAACGCGCAAAGCTTCTTGAAAGATACTCCATGGAAACCGTTCCGCTGTTCGATGTGGTGCGCGTCCATTTCATGCCCTCACTGTTTTTTGTTTTTAGCTCTTATCCAATTTAGTTGCAAAAGGATTCACTCGCATCCTCGACCCCTTGAACCCTTACGCCATCGGCTTGCGCCGATGGTAGTTCACTTCTTATAATCAAGCGTTATGGAGTAAGGCGAAAAGTTTGTCACCGTGAAATTACCCTTCTGTTTTATGCTGTTTGCCAGATACACTGAATTTTCCGGATAGCTCACGACAAATTCTCCCATTTGTTTCTCGTCCACACCCGTCACCCATACAATCTTTTGCAGGATGCTTTTTATTTCCATGTTTGTAGCGAGATCGGTGACGCCTTTCACGGTTATATTCACCTTTTTCACATTGCCCTGGATGTAGGATGCAACCTTTTCGAGGATCGTGGGAGTCAGTTTTTCCGCCAGGTCTTTCAGCGCTGCTGCCGCTGCGTCCTCAACGTTGTTGGCAAGACCTTTCCCCTGTTCTGTCCCCGCCGTGAGGATTTCCATAGTACCCGTTTTATTGTTTTTCGCAACTATGCGATAGGTAAGCCTGACTGTTACATTGTTGAACGGCATGGAGAGGCCATACCCGATATTTTCTCCCTTTCGCGTGGAGATGGCGTAATCTACTTTGCCGATGATGATAACGTTGGAGAGGAACTTGTACATCATGCTCCTGACGGCGAGCGTGCTTCCGCTTTTCACGGCCTTCTCAATTTCCATGGCGTCAACGACGCCTGTGGGAGCTACATCAACGACTTTATAATTCTGTTCGATAAGCTTCCCGATGAGCGTCTCGGAAAGGATATTCGTTTCTTCGAATTCATCTCCCCCCTTGCCCGGCTTCCGTGCCGGGATAAATACGGCAAGGGAATTATTGAGGGCAAGTGAAGAGACGGCCTGCCGTGCCTTTGCCGGTTCAACACAGGCCCTTATCTTCACGATAAGAATATCATCCTGGGTTTTCTGGTTCAGGACATTGAAGCTCTTTACAACTCCTCCCACTTGTGTCTTTATCACATCTTCCACAAGGGCAAAGTCCTGGACGAAACTTGCCGCCTTGACTTCCGTCCCTACAGTCTGCTCGATTGCCGACCACTTTGCCCTGGCAATGGCTTCCGTTTTCGCAGAGGGTATGTCATTGTTGATGATCGCCGCTTCCCCCTCAGTATTCACGCACTTTTCCTGACACAGGCCGACAGGAGCGTACACAAAACCGAAGAAAAGCAAAGAAAGGACTATTGCTATTTTACGCATCGCGCCTTTACCTCCCAACTGAAAATTCATGTAAAAATTATCTCTTGCGCCCACCGCCGAAGATGGAACCGAGGACGCCCCGGATAATCTGCCGCCCGATCTGGCTGCCGATGGCATGAGCAGCGCTTTTCACGGCGGCGCCGATATACTTTGCTGCTTCTGACTGCGGTTCTTTGCCGCCTTTCGGCTTTTCCTGCTCCTTCTCCTCCTCGACCTGGGCAGCCTTCTCCTTCAATTTTTCATACGCGCTTTCCCTGTCCACCGCCTTTTCATAATGGCCGTAAATCACGGATGCTTTGATCAGTTTTTCCTGTTCGTCGGGGGTCAGCGTTCCCAGCTTGCTGCGCGGGGGAAGGATCCAGGCCTTCTCGACCATGGTGGGTACGCCTTTTTCATCCTGGACGGAAACAAGAGCCTCACCCACGGCAAGCTCCAGGATGGCCTTTGCTGTATCCACCTTCGGGTTGGCCCGGAAGGTTTCAGCCGCCACCTTCACGGCTTTCTGGTCCCGCGGGGTGAACGCCCTGAGTGCGTGCTGGATGCGGTTACCGAGTTGGCCGAGGACCCTGTCGGGAATATCGATAGGGTTCTGCGTCACGAAGTACACTCCCACGCCTTTGGAGCGGATGAGACGGACGACTTGCTCAATCTTGTCTTCGAGGGCCTTCGGCATATCCTCAAAAAGGAGATGGGCTTCGTCGAAGAAGAAGACAAGCGTGGGTTTGGGGGGGTCCCCTACCTCGGGCAGTCGCTCGTAAAGTTCCGCCAGAAGCCAGAGGAGAAAGGTGGCGTAAAGATTGGGCGACTGCATCAACCTGTCGGCCGTAATAATGTTGACGATACCTTTTCCGTTCGCGTCGGTCTGCATGAGATCGTTGATGTCCAGGGCAGGCTCCCCGAAAAATCTGTCCCCACCCTGTTCCTCTATGATGAGAAGGTTCCTCTGAATGGCGCCGATGCTCGCCGTGGAAATGTTTCCGTACTCCGTCTTAAACTTGCTCGCGTTATCCCCCGTGAACTGGAGCATGGCNNGCGTTGAGGACACCACTCTGCGTCTCATTGAGGTTGAGGATGCGGCTGAGAAGCAGAGGGCCCATCTCCGACACAGTGGTGCGAAGCGGGTGGCCTTTCTCCCCGAATACGTCCCAGAAAATGACGGGATACCCTTCGAACCTGAAATCCTTCAGGCCCAGATCTTTGATCCTCTCATTGACTTTTGGATTTTCCCCTCCCGGTTGGCTGAGAGTCGCGAGATCTCCCTTGACATCAGCCAGGAAGACAGGAACGCCGATGGCGCTGAACTGCTCCACCAAAACGCGAAGCGAGACGGTCTTACCGGTACCGGTGGCGCCCGCAATCAGGCCGTGACGGTTTGCCATTTTGGGAAGAAGAGATATTTCATCCTTGCTTTTCGCGATGGGAAGCCCAGGAACTGCTGTTGTCATATGCTCCTCCGGTTTATCTGAATGCCACCTGCTCCATGGATTGGAGGGTGCGTGAAAGGATTACTGGGGCAATAGATCATTGCGGCCCGGCAGAAGTGCCGGGCCGCCTACGAGGATTTTGTTTGATAATCAGGAATTACTTTTTCTTTTTCTCAACTTTCTTGCCGGCTTCTTTCACCTCGACTGCCACTGCTTTCATGGTGTACTCAATGGTGACCTTGGCGCCTACCTTCAGTTCTCCCTTTACTTTTGTGCTCGCATCGAGTGCGATCTCCCACTTATCTTTTCCTTTTTGAACTACGACGGTGTCTTTTGTCACTTCAAGGACGGGACCCGTTACCTGGTAGGTTTTGGGACCTGCGGCAAAGGTAAAAGAAACCGTAAGCAAAAGAATAAAGATTACAAAAATGATACGTTTCATAATTCGCCCTCCTTAATTTGATTTGTGGATTTATCATAATGGCCGGTTCCCAAATGTCAAGAAAAATTGATAAGGTGTTGAA
>JAFNGM010000270.1:0-7003 GCA_017885225.1 Syntrophaceae bacterium
ATTGTATCTATAAATATCATTACACAACTGATAGGATTTCTGCCAAATCTTTAAATTCTTGCAGCTTCTGAGCATTTCACTCGAATCCTCGACCCCTTGACCCCTTGAATCCCGGAGATTCGCAACTGTTTTGGAGATGAACTAAATTTTTTAATTCTGAATCTCAACGGCCCATTTATTGTATCGGAGAAGCAACAGCAGTCCGGGGAGCGCCAGAGCGGTGCAGATGACGAAGAACATCACCCATCCGACCGTATCGGCGAGGTANNCCTGTCGGCGCCCCCGTTACAAAGCGACCCACCGCCATGAGGCTGCTGAGGAGAGCGTACTGGGTGGCCGTGAACTTTTTGTTGCATAACCCCATGAGGAAGGCCGTATACGCTGCTGTCCCCATGCCTCCGCAGAAGTTCTCCGTCCCCACTACAAAGCCCAGGGCCCAAAGCTCCCGGCCTGTAAATTCAAGAATCGCAAAAACCAGTGTGGAAATTCCCTGGAGCACACCAAAAACGAAGAGAGACCACTTGAGTGGCCACCTGGACATTATGGCACCGCCCATGAGAGCCCCCGCAATCGTCGCTGCCATTCCGAAACCCTTGTAAATTGTTCCCAACTCTGTCCCGGAAAAGCCAATATGTCCCAGGATATACGGCGTCGCCATCTGGGCGGCAGCGATGTCTCCGATCTTGTAAAGAATAATGAAAAGAAGAATCTCGAGAGCCCCCGGACGCCGCAAGAATTCCATAAGAGGGACCACCGCCGCCTCGTAGAGACTCTTCGGGGGTTCGACTCCCCTGCCTGCGTGATGTGTCTTCAGCGGCTCCGGGGCGGCAAGCGTGGCGATACAACCGATAGCCATAAAGAGTCCCATGATCACATAGACCATCTTCCAGGACAGATGATCGGACAGGATAAGCGCCAGGGCGCCACTTATGAGAATGGCAATCCGGTATCCCATGATCCATACACCGACACCCGCTCCCCTCTCTTCCGGATTCAGGTATTCCGCTCGATAGGCATCAAGGACAATATCCTGGCTCGCGCTGAAAAACGCCAGGCTAAGCGCCACCGCGGCGATAAGAAGAGGAGTATTCGCGGGATTGAAGAAGCCCATGGCGGAAATCGTAAGGATGAGCGCCAGTTGTGTGATAATCATCCACCCCCGTCTTCTCCCCAAAAACGGCGGTACGAATCTATCCATCAAGGGCGACCATAGAAACTTGAAAGCATAGGGTAACCCGACAAGAGAGAACAATCCTATGGTCTTAATATCTACTCCTTCTTTGACCATCCACGCGGAAAGAGTAGAACCGGTGAGCGCCAGGGGCATTCCCGACGCGAAGCCAAGGAAGAACATGAGGGGCATTTTCCCGCTGAGATAGATTGTAAACACACGGAAGGGATTTTTTCCCATCATTCAAATTCTCTGTTGCGCTGCCTCTATCAGGGCCCGGAAAATGTTCCGATGCGCCTCTTCTTCCTGCAATTGCTCCGGATGCCACTGTACACCCAGCACGAATCTTCCGGACCGCGCCCAGGGAGAATCAAGGGATGGTTCGATCGCTTCAATGACACCGTCCGCCGACCAGGCAGACGCCCGCAAGGAGCGGCCTATCTTAAGAGGATGCACAGACTGATGATGCGTTGAATTTACCATAAGCATAGTGTTCGGAGGAATTTGTAATGTTCGCTCGATAACGCTCCCGGCCCCCAGACGGACGGGGTGACGAAAATCCCGATTCTGCTCCTCGTTTCGCTCTTTTTTCGCATGCGGCAGAGGCGGACAATCTGCAGGAACATCCCATTCCGTCGCGATATCCTGTACCAGGGCGCCACCCTGGGCGATACTGAGAAGCTGATGGCCTCCACAGATGCCAAGTACGGGCATCGTATTTTCCTGCAATACGAGCTTTGCCAACTCCAGATCAAATCGGTCGCGTCGTTCATGCATCAGTTCATTCTCCGGCTGCGCGTGTCCGCCATAGTGTCCCGGCCGGTAATCATCACCGCCGATAAGCACGATACCATCTAATAATGAGATCGATTCCCTGAGGAACGCCATATCTGGAATGGGAGGTACGCAGAGAGGCAAGCCCCCGGCGCCGTCTACTGCATCAACGTAACCAAGAGGCACGAGAAGTCCGTACTTTTCATATTTATCTATAAGCTCCATCGACATGTTAAGTCCAATGACCGGCCTTTTTGCCATACGCCGCGACGCTCCCTCCTGTGCTACAGAATTTTAATGATATTGCGCCACTATAGGAGAAATGCGCGTGCGTGTCAACAGTCCCTGTGTAATCTTTTTCAAAGCTCTTTCCCTTTGACACGCGGATGCCTTTCCCTTATACTCAAAACAGTTCGCGTTGAAAACATAGCGTTCATCTTCAGGACGCAGCAGGAACATGAGATCATAAACCTTGGAACCCTCGAATCCTTTTTTCGGCTCAATGAAAAAAGTACCAAAAATGAAAGAAAGGAGCATGCTATGAAAGTCAGTATTGACAAGGAGCTATGCACAGGATGTGGATTATGCGCGGAAAGCGTCCCCGATGTTTTTGAAATGTCGGATGACGATATCGCCGTCGTAAAAATAAAGACCGTAAAAGACGCGTTGGTTGATCAGGTAAGAGAAGCGTCAGAGGACTGCCCTGCGGAGGCAATAATTTTAGAAGAGTGAGATATTATGGTACATTATAAAGAATTGGGATTGGTGAATACGGGGGAACTTTTCCCAAAAGCCATGCGTGGAGGCTATGCCATACCGGCGTTTAATTTCAATAACCTGGAACAACTGCAGGCGATCCTCGCCGCAAGTGTGGAAACGGAATCGCCGGTCATTTTGCAGGTTTCGAAAGGAGCACGCCAGTACGCGAACCAGACGCTGTTGCAATATCTGGCGCAAGGCGCGGTAGACGTTGCCGCACAAATGGGATGCGCAGTTCCCATCGTCCTCCATCTCGATCACGGAGATTCGTTTGAATTAGCGAAATCCTGCATCGAAACAGGTTTCTCTTCGGTGATGATTGACGGTTCACACCTTCCCTATGAGGAAAACATCGCGCTCACTAAAAAGGTGGTCGATTTTTCCCACGCCTATGATGTGAGTGTGGAAGGGGAATTAGGCGTCCTTGCGGGGGTGGAAGACGAAATTGCTTCCCTCCATAGCCATTACACGAAACCGGAGGAAGTGGAAGACTTCGTCACACACACAGGCGTTGACTCCCTCGCAATTTCCATTGGGACCTCCCATGGAGCGTTTAAATTCAAAGTCAGGCCCGGCGAAACCCCTCCACCGCTCCGCTTTGACATTCTGGAAGAGGTGGAAAAAAGGATTCCGGGATTCCCCATAGTTTTGCACGGCGCCTCATCCGTACCGCAGGACATTGTCGATGAAATAAATAAATATGGGGGCTGGCTGGAAAATACCGCAGGGATTCCTGAAGAACAGCTGCGGCGGGCGGCACAATCGGCCGTGTGCAAAATCAATATCGATTCCGACGGCAGGCTCGCGGTGACTGCGGCGATAAGAAAAGTTTTCCACGAAAACCCCGAAGAATTTGACCCGAGAAAATATTTAGGACCCGCCCGTGAGGCATTGAAAAAACTGTACACACATAAAATCGTCAATGTCTTGGGAAGCAACGGCAAGGCTTGACCGCTGAATCCTCGAACCCTTTTTAAAACCAATGAGGAATGATTCCGGGAAGGAAATAGTATGCCGGGAGTTTTTGAAATTTGTGTAGAAGCCCAATTTTCAGCCGCCCATTCTCTCTCCGGTTATGATGGCGACTGCAGGCATGTGCACGGACATAACTGGACTGTTGAGGTTTTTGTAAAGTGCCGTGAATTGAACGATATCGGCATAGGCATCGACTTTAGAAACATAAAGCAGGCCATCAGGGACGTCATTAAAAACATCGACCATTCCTATCTGAATGAACATCCGGAGTTTAAAGAGAGTAATCCTTCCTCGGAAAACATCGCCCGATTTTTATACCTGAATCTAAGAGAAAAAATTAATTCGGACGCCGCGATGGTTTCGAAGGTAAAGGTCTCGGAAACCAGAAGCTCAGGGGTGTATTACTGGGAGGAATAAGTGCTGCGGGTAAATGAGATTTTCTACTCTATTCAGGGAGAATCTTCCTATGCCGGGCGGCCCTGTGTGTTTGTGAGATTGACGGGCTGCAATCTCCGCTGTGCATACTGCGACACACCCTATGCGTACGATGAAGGCCAATACCTGAACATTGACGAGATCATTGAACAGGTGGCATCATACCGCTGCAGATTAGTCGAAATTACGGGAGGAGAGCCACTTCTTCAGAAGGAAACGCCTCATCTCATACAGCGGCTGCTTGATAAAAATTTTGAGCTCCTGTTGGAAACAAACGGCAGCCTTGATATAAGCCGGACTGACGGGCGCTGCGTGAAGATTGTCGATATCAAATGCCCCTCCAGCGGTGAGGAGAAAAAAAATGATCTTGAAAATCTGAAGAGACTCTCCGCAAAAGACGAAATCAAATTCGTTATTGGAAACAGGAAAGACTATCTCTATGCGAAAAGAATTATGTCCCGGGCGAAGAGAGATAATCCGGGAATGAAGCCTCCCCTTTTTTCCCCGATTTACGGAGGAATTGATCCTCAAGTACTGGCAGAATGGATATTGGCGGATCACCTCGAGGTAAGAATAAATATGCAGCTTCATAAAATTATCTGGGGGGCGGATGCAAAAGGTGTCTGAGAGAGCCCATCACCGTAAATCCGTCGTTCTTTCGAGCGGCGGAGTCGACTCCACGACGGTTATGGCCATCGCAAAAGCGGAAGGGTACGAGATCTACAGTCTGAGCTTCCGTTACGGACAGCGTCATAGCGTGGAAGTTGCCGCGGCGGAAAAAGTCGCTGCATTCTTTGGGGCCATGAAACATCTGGTCCTCGATATCGATTTGAGAATAATGGGCGCCTCGGCCTTGACCGACGAGATAGAAGTACCGAAAGGCCGCGATGAACGCTCAATGAACACGGGCATACCCGTAACCTACGTTCCGGCGCGAAATACCATTTTCCTCTCATATGCCCTTGCATGGGCGGAGGTTTTGGGGGCATCGGATATATTCATCGGGGTGAACGCGGTCGATTACAGCGGCTATCCCGACTGTCGGCCGGAATACATCGCCGCCTTCGAGGAGATGGCAAACCTCGCTACCAAGGCTGGTGTCGAAGGCAAGACAAGGATCAGGATAAGGACGCCTGTCATCCATATGACAAAAGCTGAAATTATTGGGCGCGGAATAGCGCTGGGCGTGGACTACGGTATGACACACAGTTGCTATGATCCTGCGGCTGATGGGAAAGCCTGCGGGCTATGTGACAGCTGCCTTTTGAGAAAAAGAGGATTCAGAGAAGCGGGGATTGAAGATCCGGCACAATATATGGGCTGAATATGGATACTGCCATCATTGCGGGGAAAAGAAAAGCCATGGATTTTTAGGCCATGGCTTTTCCTCTTCTCACCTTGGTAACCGGATTTTTACATCATCTCAAAGATGCCTGCCGCTCCCATACCGCCTGCAATACACATGGAAACAATACCCCGCTTCGCATTACGCCGCTTTAATTCATAAAGGAGCTGGGCAGTCAGCTTGGCACCTGTGGCGCCTAAAGGATGGCCGAGGGCAATTGCCCCGCCATTGGGATTTATATCGCCGGCTGCCAGCCTGTCCTCGATCCCCACCGCTCTTATTGAATAGAGTGCCTGGCAGGCGAAGGCTTCATTAATCTCAAATACATCGATATCTTTCGTCGTCAATCCCGCCAGTTTTAGAACCTTCGGGATTGCGAACGCAGGGCCGATACCCATTTCCTCTGGTTTGCAGCCCGCCACTGCGTAGTGGGTCAGCCTGGCAAGGGGTTTCAAACCTGACGACTTTGCCTTATCTTCACTCATCAGCAGTGCAAATCCGGCTCCGTCTGTCATCTGGGACGAATTCCCGGCCGTGACAGAGCCTCCCTGTTTGAACGGTGATTTCAACCTCCCAAGATCCTCCATCGTCGTCGGCCATCTCACACCGTCATCCATGTCAAATACAACCTGTTCCCTGATTCTTTTCCCCTCCTTTGATTTGGTGTATCGATAGGCGTTGATCGGTATTATTTCATCCTTAAACTTTCCGGCCTTGATTGCTTCGTAGGCCCTGCGGTTGCTCTCCATGCCGAACCTGTCCTGGTCTTCACGGGATACCTTGTAATTCGCGGCGACGTTTTCCGCCGTGATGCCCATAGATACATAGACGTTCGGAAGATCTCCCCACTCAGGATGGGGACGAAAGACGTTCCCGCCCATGGGAACATGGGTCATGTTTTCACAACCGCCCGCAATAATTGCCTGTGACCAGCCCGCCCTGATCTTCGCCGTCGCGTCTGCAATAGCCTGGAGCCCGGAAGAACAGAAACGGTTGATGATCATACCGCACGCAGTTATGGGAACTCCTGCTCCAATGGCAATAACCTTCGCCAGGTTCATGCCCTGTTCGGCCTCGGGAAATGCGCACCCGACGATCACATCATCCACATCTTCAAGTTTCAGCGCGGGAACCCTCCCTATGAGCCCCTTCATTACCTGGATACCTATTTCGTCGCTCCGGGTGTTCGCGAGACCACCTCTCCTGTAACGCCCGCCCGGACTTCTCACGGATTCAACAATAACAGCTTCACTCATGATATTACCCCCTTTTTAGTTGCGCAACGGCTTGCCGGTATTCAGCAAATGCATGATCCTGTCCTGGGTTTTTTGCTCTCCGCAGAGGCTCAAAAAGGCTTCTCTCTCCAGGTTCAGGATTTCCTGTTCCGTGACCAGTGTACCTTCCGGACAGTCCCCGCCGGAAAGAATATAAGCAAGCTTTCCTGCAATATGTGCATCATAGTCCGAAATAAAATTCCCTTGCCTCATATTGTATACAACGGAATTACACATACCCCGGAAATTTTCTCCCATCACGGGAATCAT
>JAFNGM010000270.1:7012-10153 GCA_017885225.1 Syntrophaceae bacterium
GTTTTTCTTACATATCCCAGTTCCATGGCTTCTACGGCGCTTGTGGCAACCTTCGCCATGGCAATATTTTCGAAAACCTTGGAATAGAAATGCTGCAGATTTAATCCTGCCTCAATGGTTCCATCGGGGATACCTTCCGTGATCCGGACCATCAACTCCTTACAGCCCCCGCCGGCCGGTATGACACCAACACCGACTTCCACGAGCCCCATATATGTTTCACCACAGGGCTGACATTTCGCTCCGTGCATGGCAATTTCACACCCTCCGCCCAACGCCATGCCCGCGGGAGCCGTCACGACGGGTTTGGAGAGATACTTCATTCTCATGTTGGCATTCTGGAACTCTTCGATCAGCTTTTCCAGCACATCCCAGTCGCCTTTCTGAGCGGCAATGAGAACCATAAATACATTGGCTCCCACGGAAAAGTTGGTGGCATGGTTACCGACAACCATTCCCATAAAATCCTTCTCTACACTATCGCAGCTATCAAAGATCATCTGGATTACAAATTGATCTACCGCATTCATCTTGGTATGAAATTCAAGACAGGCGACACCGTCACCAATATCAACCAAGCTGGCTCCAGGGTTCTTCTTCACAATTTTCTTTCGGTCTTTGAAGGAAGGGAGAAGGATGATCTTCCGGTTTTCTTTGAGTTTTACATAATTTTTCGTCCCGAAATCAAAATAGTAAACGCCGTCTTCCTTCTTTACATAAAACGATTCAAATCCGCTCTCAAGCATCTCTTCAATTTTACGCGGAACCTGCTTGCCCAGCTTTTTCATCACCTCAACCGCATCCTTCACACCCACGGCATCCCATGTCTCAAAAGGTCCAAGCTGGTGGTTGTAACCCCATTTCATGGCATTGTCGATGGCGACGATGGTGTCGCAGATTTCGGGAACTCGGTTCGCAGCATAGAGAAAGTTGTTGCACAGATACTCACGGGCGAGTTCTGCCGCGACATCTGTTCCGTTAAATACTGTTCTGATCATTTTAGGAACGTCATCTTCCACCTTTTTTGCAAGGCCAATCGATTCATACTTCGGTTTGGTCGAAGGCACATACTCCATCGTTTTATAGTCAAGAACCAGTTTTTCCTTCTTCCCTTTATCACCTGCCCGTTTGTAGAACCCCTGTTTTGTCTTATTTCCCAGCCATTTTCGTTCCATCATGGCGTTCATGACATCCGAGGGAATAAAGAAATCCCGCATTTCATCGTCAGGCACCGCCTCATAGAGGTTCTTCATCACATGGTGGCCCGTGTCCAGACCCACCAGATCAAGGGTCCCGAAGATTGCCGAACCCGGTCTTCCCAGGGCTTTACCGATGATGGCATCCACCTCGTCGATCCTCATTTTCTTCTCCGCCATCAAGCGTACGGCATTCGAAATATCAAATACACCGATTCGGTTTCCCACGAAATTGGGAACGTCTTTGCAGATCACTATGCCTTTGCCCAGGACCTGCTCGCAGAACTCGGTCATATAATCCACGATTTCTTTTTTCGTATCTTCCCCCGGAATAATTTCTAAAAGCTTCATATAACGGGGTGGATTAAAAAAGTGTGTTCCCAGGAAATTTTTCTTCAATTTCGCGCCGAAACTGGCGGAAATATCCTTGATGGGAATGCCTGAGGTATTCGTTGATACGATACATTCCGGCTTTACGATCTTTTCCACTTTGGCAAAGAGTTCCTGCTTGATCTTGAGATTCTCGATTACAACCTCAATAACCCAGTCAACATCGGAAAGCCATTTCAGGTTGTCTTCAAAATTTCCAATTCTGATCATGGAGGCGTTTTTCTTCGTGTAGAAAGCGGCTGGTTTGGACTTTACTACGGTATCCAATCCATTCGCCGCAAATCTGTTGCGCCACTCGGGGCTTTTCTCGGTTAAACCCTTCCCTTTGTCAGCTTCCGTCAGTTCGAAAGGAACGATATCGAGCAGCACACACTCGATCCCCGCATTGGTCAGGTGGGCCGCTATGGATGCACCCATAACCCCTGCGCCTAAGACTGCGGCTTTTTTAATGTTGTATGTCATACTTCTCCTCCTTTTTAATCCAAGTCTAATAGGTAAAAGATTCGTCCGCCATTTCGATAGGCACCCTCTCTCCAAATTTGATCGCTTCACATTTCGCCTTTATGGTGGAAAGAACTTCCACGGCAAAGAATTTTGCAGAGGCAATTTTGCCTTCATAAAATGCAACATCGCGATCTTCATGGATCAGAGCACGTCTCCTGCCTTTTGAATCCTCCACGCCTTTCTTTCTGTATGTGTCATTCACCTTTTCCTGGGCGATGCCCGCGGCCTGCAACAGAAAATGCCCGATTATGACATCACCGAATAGTTCCATGTAAGGAGTCGCATTCAAGATCGGCAAGAGGAATCCGGCGCTTTTCCCGAGCTGCGCAAAATGCATGGTGAGATCAATCAGCGCGTTGTAGGCCTCCTCCAGATACGCCGCATGCCTTTTGAGATCCTCACACTGCTTGGTTTTCACAATAGTCGCATTGATCTCGCCAAAAAGATTCATGACGTCCGCGCCTTTTCGCGCGCCCAGTTTCCTTCCGACAAGATCGAGACACTGAATACCATTCGTCCCTTCATAAATACTGGCAATTTTACAATCCCTGAAATACTGTTCCACAGGATAATCGGAACAGTAACCATATCCGCCATATACATCGATGGCCATAGAGCAGACCCATTGGGC
The DNA here is from genome assembly GCA_017885225.1 of Syntrophaceae bacterium. GTDB lineage: Bacteria > Desulfobacterota > Syntrophia > Syntrophales > UBA2185 > UBA2185. The sequence goes on from JAFNGM010000270.1 coordinate 9,734, forward strand.
CTTTTCCGAAGAATACGCCTTGCAGACAGGAATGAGAAGTTCAACCAGACCCCTCCACTTTTCTCTCTCCTTTTCTGTGCCCGATATTTTTGCCATATCCATACAGAAGCTTGTGTAGTAGAGCATGGCTCTTATGCCTTCTACATGAACCTTCATCCATAAAAGCTTTCTCCTGACGTCGGGATGCTGAATGATGGGAACTGCTTTCGCATCGGGATTTTTCATCTCCCAGATGGCATGGCTCTGGATCCTCTCTTTCGCGTACTGAACGGCATGCTCATAGGCGGCTGTCGCATGACCCAGGCTTTGCAACCCCACTTCGAGCCTTGCTTCGTTCATCATAGCAAACATTATTCTCATTCCATGGCGCTCAATTCCCAGAAGCTCACCGACACACTTTCCCTCATCGCCGAAATTCAA
>JAFNGM010000270.1:10246-10417 GCA_017885225.1 Syntrophaceae bacterium
GGCAAGGACGGGGTGAATGATATTCTCTGCAAGGTCATGATCACCACAGGAAATGAATATTTTTGTACCCGTAATGCTGAATGTTCCATCGGGCAATCTCTTCGCCGTCGTTTTCAGGGCGCCCACATCACTCCCCGCTCCCGGTTCGGTCAGACACATGGTACCGGTCCA
>JAFNGM010000270.1:10453-11357 GCA_017885225.1 Syntrophaceae bacterium
TGTGTGAGTCCCGGATACATAAGAAAAGGAAAATTCGCGGCAAACATAAACTCTCCGCAGGCAGTAGTCACGGAAATGGGCAAACCCTGGCCTCCCACATCGGGAGACTCCATGGCGCAAAGCCACCCAGCCTCTGTATATTTTTTATAGACTTCATGGAAAGACGGAGGCACAGTCACCTTTCCATCCTTAAAGATGCACCCCTCCTTGTCACCATCGGCATATGCAGGCAAGAGGCTGTGCACCGCAAGCTTTTCCGCTTCTGTCTGCAGCATTAACACTATCTCTTTTGAGACATCAGCGAACTTCTCATTTTCAAACAACTTTTCAACGCCCAGCTGCTCAAAAAGAACAAACAGCTGATCTCTCGTATTCACCAGCAAATTGCTCATAAAAAACCCCCCTTCCTTTATCTTTTTATCTATTTTCTCCTGAGTGCTGCACACTATTCATGATGATCAAAATAACAACCACCATCAATCTCTTTTAAGACCTTTGAGAAAGACGTCCAAACCCGCGCTGATTGTTGACCGGATTAACTCCTCCCTCCTTGCTTCCGTACCGACGAATATGTAGAGAGAGAGGACACCGTTGAGAAAACCCCAGAGNNTTCAATACCACACGTAATAATATTTTCTATGACGTCTATGGTTTTATTGGTTGATTTAATAATATGAACCTGAAAATCCTCCGGTAAATTACTGTGATTTGCGTGCAGCATGAAGGTGATGAGAATTCTGAAGAGTTCCCTGTCTTTGAGGAAAAAATCCACATACACGCTCGACAATCGAATGAGCATCTCGGAGGCCCTTCCCCCATCCTCAATCAAGCCAATTACTTTCCCGTGAAATATGTTAATGTCATTGAGAAGAATTTGACTGTATATTTCATCTTTACTCTTAAA
>JAFNGM010000270.1:11369-11509 GCA_017885225.1 Syntrophaceae bacterium
CGCTTTTTCTTATTTCCTTTTCCCGATTCCGTCTTTTTTCAAAAACCATTATCAACCCCACAAGTGATTAAACGCACTATAAAATTAAGGTTTATCTCGGAATAAGTTGCTCTCTTCTCAAGGGTTCAAGGGGCCAAGGG
>JAFNGM010000271.1 GCA_017885225.1 Syntrophaceae bacterium
GAGAACGGTCACCCGTTCTTCTTTATCGATTCTCAATGCATTGAAGGCATTGGCCATGCGATTCTCGCGCCTGTCAAATTCTTCTTTACTGTACTCCCGGCCGGCCGCGTCCTTTAAAAAAATCCTTTCCGGGTGGAGGTGCGCCCGTTTTGAAGTCCATTCACCGATATTCATATAACCTCCAGAGGGTCTTTCCTGTATTTCACTTGAATCCTTATTCTTAGCAACTTACTTGGAGCTAATCCCTTTCCGTAATCGTCCGCATGACAATGGATACGTTTGTTCCTCCATGTGAGAATGCGTTGAGAAGTCCATTGCGAATATCAATCTTCCTGGCCATGCCGGTCACGAAAGGAAGCGGTACGATGGGGTCGACAAGTCCGAGTGTCGGCGGAACCATGCCTTCCCGAAGTGATAATGCAAGCGCGGCCGCCCGGATGCCTCCCGAAGAAAAACTTTCTCCTGATGCTCCTTTTATTGAGGATAGCAAAGGGGGCGCCGTCTCGGACCCGAATAGAGTGAGGCATGAATCAGCCTCTATCCTGTCGGGATTTTTCCCGCCGTTTGAAGCTGCCTGGATCACATCTACGTCGTCTGATGTACAGTGGGAGGATTGTAACGCCCGCATCATGGCGAGAGATGCTCCTTTGGCATCTGCAGGCCAATCGGTTGGTGGCGCAGGCGAAGAACTCATACCCCATCCGGCGATCTCACAATAGGGCATGACCCCTCTCTTCCTGGCATGTTCCAGAGCTTCAAGGCAGATAATTCCGCATCCTTCTCCGGCAACAGGGCCGTTCCTGTGAACATCGAAAGGAAGGGCGCTTTCTTTCCCCCCGTTCACGGGAGATATCGCCTTGAACCGGACCAGCGTTTCAAAGAAAAACTCCGAAAGAATATCGGCGCCACCGGCGAGAATAATATCTGCGGCCCCTCTCTGGATCTCCATGACAGCGTAAACGATTGCTGTTTCACCCGAAGCGGCGTGATGATGTACCGTAGTATTTACACCCCTGAAGCCCAGCTCTATGGAGGCATGACCGGCAGGCGCATTCATGACCGAATTGGGCACAAGGATCGGATTTATCATCATGGGTCCCTCGGTAAAAAGGATGCGGGCGCAGTGAACCTTGAGATCCGTCGGTCCGAAGGCGGTTCCAAGGATGATACCAATGTGGTCGCGGTTGGTGGCGTTCACGACGATTTGTGCATCCTCCAGCGCCAGACGGGAAGAGGCAACAGTGATCTGGGAAAGCCGATCCATTCTTCTCAGATATTTTGCAGAGATAAAATCCCGCGCCGAAAAATTGCCGATTTCCGCTCCAAGATGAGACGGGAGAGAGGATGTATTAAACGTGGTAATCTCTTTGAGAGCGGACGTGCCTCGGAAAAGCGCCTCTGTGAATTGCTCTTTCCCTACCCCAAGGGGGGTCACCAATCCGATCCCGGTCACTGCGACACGCCTGTTCATGAGGTTCTTTCCCATCCTCGACCCCTCGACTCCTTGACCTCTTTGATCCTGAAGATTCTCTCAACTTTAGTTAATATTGCATTATTCATTCTGTATTCCTTTTTCCGTAAAACGTCCCAGAATCAGCGCTGTGTTGTTCCCGCCAAAGGCGAATGAATTGGAAAGAACAATACCAGGCGAGCCTTCACGGGCTCCTGAGGATACATAATCGAGATCGCATTCTGGATCGGGGTCATGAAGGTGGATTGTGGGAGGGATGAAACGCTGCCTGATGGACAGGACGGAAACTATTGCTTCCAGGGCGCCGGAAGCTCCCAGCGTATGGCCCGTCATGGACTTGGTCGAACTGATTGGTATCCGGTACGCATGCGGTCCGAAAACCTTTTTGACGGCTCTGGTTTCCATGGCATCGTTCGCGTATGTTGCCGTTCCGTGGGCATTTATATAATCAACGGCGGCTGCGGGGATTCCCGCATCTGCGAGCGCCGCCTTCATGCAGCGTGCGGCGCCGGATGCTTCACTGTCGGGTGCCGTCATATGATAGGCGTCGCATGATATTCCATATCCCAGCATTTCGCCATGTATGGGGACGCCCCGCTCCTTCGCGTGATGCAAAGACTCCAGGACAACAACCGCCGCAGCCTCTCCGAGGGAAAGCCCCTTTCTGTTTCTGTCAAAGGGCTTACAGTATTCGGGATCGACAGCCTGGAGAACATTAAACGAGGCATATGTGGTCCGGCACAAGGGTTCTACCCCGCCTGCGATCACGACAGTGGCGGCTCTTCTCTCTATCAGATCCCGGGCGAACCCGATGGCCGTTGCCCCGGACGAACATGCCGTCATGAAAGTAGTCTTCGGCCCCATGAGACCGAGATGCGAGGAGATGTGATCCGCGGAAGCAGCCGGACAGAGTCCGGCGAGTGTGGAGAAGCGCGCCTTCCGACCCTTAGTCTCTAAATAGTCGCGGAAGAAACTTTCTCCCTCCAGCTTGCCTCCGGAACCGGCGCCAAGGACAACACCAGTATCTTCGCGGAGAGAATCAGGAAATGGAATAAGACGGGCATCCGAAAGCGCTTCCATAGTCGCCGCGAAAACCATTAAATCAGCCCTGGACATCCTTTTCATGGAATATTGTGGCGGTATCAGGTCTTGGGGTTTGAAATTATTTACCTCAGCCCCGTTATGCGTCCGGAAATCTGCCGTATCAAACAGGGTCACCGGTCCGATACCGCAAAGTCCACACCGCAGGGCACAGGTAAAATCCACGATATTTTTCGCCAGCGCATTTACCGTTCCCAACCCCGTAATGACAACTCGTTCTCTCTGCATGTCTTCAATGAAAAAAATGATGTAGTGAAAAAATTATAGGGAAGGCTCCATTATCTGTCAATACAATTTGGCGTATTATGAAAATGATGCTGCGGAAGAGAAAAAATTTGGAATTCATAAATAATGCACTTGTAATCTTGGGAAAAAAATTTTAAAGGTAGATAGAGGAAATCCCTAATGTTATACAATGCATAACAATACATGTGAGTTCCCCTATTATTCATGGTGAGAGTGTACCCCATAACCTGCATCTTGTCCACTGGCAGTCGGATGTACATGTGAGGATAAAATGGATAACAATAAATCAAGCGTGAATGTGACCGACCACGAATTAAAAGTATTGATGAAAGCTTTGGCGAAGTCAGTCCAGTATGTGCAAACAAAGTATATAGTCATGACATTTATTGCCGGATTCTTGATTGGTTTTGGCGTTGCAGTGTTGATAATGAATGTAATGGGGGTGAGTCAAAAGAAACTTTTCGATGCGAATATCGTTCTGCAAAAGGCGGATGAAGCCACGCATGGAACTCAAGAGGTCAGACCAGCAGTAAAGAGCGTAACCCCCGTGAAGACAGCTCCTGCTGATGAAAAAACTGTAGAGAGCAGTACCTCCGCGGTGCCCCAGGGAAAGGGAACGGCGGTTGGGGAAGTAAAGCATGACACTGCCGTCGCCCAGGCTAAAGTGTATATCCATTATGCCAGGGAAAAAGATAAAAAAATGGCAGAAGATTTTTCTGCCTTTTTAAAGAATCGGGGTTACGCTTCCGTGAATGCTGAAAAAATTCGGCATTGGAAGAGGGACATCCGGTACTTTCACGATGAGGACGAAGATTCGGCGCTTCTTCTCAAGAAACACCTTAACGATTTTCTCGCCGGTACAGCCAAAACGGCAAAGTTTAATCTACATATTAAAAATTTAAGCACGCGTTATCCTCACGCACAAAAGGGCGCACTCGAAATATGGGTGTTTTTTTAGCGAGATAAATGATTAATATCGAATCGGCCAGATACATAATGCTCCTTGTCGGGATTATGATTCTCTCAGGGGCATTGGGTGGTATGACAAGCGCTTTTCTGAGGAAAAGTGACGATCAGCCATTCTTGATGGTATTTTTTAAGCATACCTTTGTCGGTATTGCCACCGCCATGATAGTGCCGCTAATCCTGAATGTATTTTCCAGCGACTTGCTTGATGCCGGACAGACAAAGCCGCTGAAATTGTTTACCTTAAGCGGGTTGTGTGTTTTTTTCGCGCTGTTTTCAACGAGATTCCTGGAAAGTGTATTCAGAGGCCGAAAACCCGATGAAAGACAACATCCTCCGCAGGTCCAACAGAGCGGCGACAAGGGGGAGAAAAAACAAGAAGCCAGGAGTGCCGCGGCCCCTCTGGAGACCTCCGAAAAAACAAAATTGTCTGAGAATCAGTTAAAAATACTGAGAACTCTTGTTGGGGCTGAAGGATCAAAACTCTCTTTAGCGGACCTTCTGAGGGCTTCAGCAATACCGCAAAGCGAATTTGATGAAATTCTTGCAATGCTGATAGTAAGGGGATTAGTAGCCCAGGAGCTCATTGAAGGAAAGAAGCTTCAGTTTGTCTTAACGGCACGGGGAGAACAGCAGTTGAAAAAAATGCCTAAATGACACTTCTCACCACCACTTTTTTCTTTTGAAATACACCAGCATGGAGATAGCAATTACGATCACGAAGCCCCAGAAAAAAAAGTATCCCCAGCGCCATTCAAGCTCTGGTAGGTACTTGAAATTCATGCCGTATACACCGGCCATAAATGTCAGCGGCATAAATATGGTGGCGATGATAGTCAGCACTTTCATAATTTCGTTCATTCTGTTACTGACACTCGAGAGGTATATATCCAGTACGCTGGAGAGCATATCCCGGAAGGTTTCTATAGTGTCTATCACCTGAATAGTGTGGTCGTAAATGTCTTTGAGGAATATATTTGTCGATTCATGAATCAGCTGGCACCCTGCGCGTTCGAGGCTGCTGATTGTTTCTCGCAGAGGCCATACGGATTTCCGCAAAAAAATCATATCCCTTTTCAGACTTTGAATGGCCTGCAGTGTTTGCGTTGAAGGATTTTTAATCAACGATTCTTCCAGGAACTCGATTTTTTCACCCGCTTGTTCGAGAATGGTAAAATAATTGTCAACAATCGTATCAATAAGCGAGTACGCGAGATAATCGGCCCCGGCTTTTCTCAAATTTCCCTTGCCGGTCCGGATTCTTTCCTTTATGGGCTTAAACATGTCTGTCTCTTTTTCCTGGAAGGAAATGACAAATTTAGGGCCAAGGATGATACTGATCTGTTCTGAGGTTATCTCTTTGCGTTCCCCTCCGTTATTATAAAAAGTCTTGAGAACTACATAGAGGTATTCACAGAAATCCTCCATTTTGGGGCGCTGATCTGTATTGAGGATGTCTTCCAGAGTAAGGGGGTGCAAACCGAAAATGACCCCCAGTTCTTCCAACACCCTGGTCTCATGGATACCTTCTATATGTATCCATGTCACAGTCGGACTATTTTTGTATTGGCGGCACTCGTCGGTTGTCCTGATTTCTTTTTCCTGAAGATAGGTTTCGTCATAATCGAAGACAGTAATTTTTGTTTTTTCGATCAACTGTTCCCCGATATGAATGAGTGACCCCGGGGGGAGACCGGCCTTTCTGGAGCGTTTTTTCAACTGCCTGGGCATGCTCATTTATCTCCTTATCTTAATNNAATGTTGTTGTCGAGGTCAATGCCCGGAGGTCAATCGGCGCTGTTTTTATCTTGATGTCATTCCGCAATTGTCTGGTCGGTACCAGCACCCTCAGCGATGAGGGGCTTGCGGTGATCTTCTGAACGATAATCCCCGGACCCGGTTCATTTTCCGTAACCACTTCGACGGGAACAGAAACACGGACAAACTTGGATGCAGTGACGGTTATTCTGCTCGGCTTGATCACTACGACACTTATGTTTGAAGGGGTATTTATCATTTCTTTGGTGAGCATGACGTCCTGTTTCCCCTCCTGAATTTGAGAAAGATTGAGGGATACTTTGAGCGCTTCCGTATTCAGAAGCTGAAAAGCCTGAGAAGTGCCGGCCAGCATTATTTTCGCGTCTCTAATTTTAGGTTCTTCTATAAACCACTCCGATGGTACATTAAGATATTCGACGGGTACGGAGAAATCTTTGTATATGGATTCCTTCTGGTAACCGAATATGATCCAGAGTACGCAGGCAAGGAAAATGGCGATGACCTTTTCCTTCGTATTTTCCTTTAACCACAGCGAAACGGTGCCCGGTTTCGTGAGAGGGGTTTTGCTGCGGTAATAGGATTCTAACTCTCCTTTGAGAGCCGACGCGCTTGCCACCTCTTTGATCTGTTCTCTCCGGGCGATGGAGATAGTTCCCCGTTCCTCCGAAACAACAATGCAGATGGCATCGGACCGTTCGGAAAGACCGAGGGCTGCCGTGTGGCGAAGACCTGAGATTCCGAAGGAGCCTATATTTTGTGACAGCGGCAGGTGGCAACCGAAGCGGACCACGGTGTTTCCATCGATCACGACGGCGCCGTCGTGGCCAATGGAGTGAGGGTCAAAAATACTCTCAAGGAGGGGTTCGCTGAGAACGCCGTTAAGCTCTGTACCGCCGCTGAGGTGCCTGCCGAGTGGATCATTTCCCTGGATCACAATAAGGGCGCCAATGCGTTTCCTGGCAAAGTCTGCGACGGTCTGCGTAATAATTTCAGCAGTGTGCTCGTGGGGGGTAGTGTAAGGAGTCTTTTTCCTGATTATTCCCAGAATCGCGAGACGCTCAAAGAATCTCCGGAGGTCTTCCTGGAAGATAACAACGAGGACAAAGAGGAGAATGGCAAAGAATCCCTGAAGGACAACGGTGGTAAGGTAAAGCTGGAAAAACTTGGCAACGATATAGATAAAACCAAGGAGGCTTATTCCCAGCAAGACAAACCGGGAAGCCCTGTCCTTAAACCATATAAGGAGGGCGGAGATCATCACAGAGATAATCGCAATGTCGAAAATATCTTGAATTCTTATACTTTGGAGCAATGTCCAGATACTGTCGATCATGGTATTTTCTTTTCCCGTCACGTGAGGTGAAAATATTATATGTTAATCGCGATAGAAGCGTATGCGGTCGATCCAAAGCGTCCCCGCGAGGATAAGGTCGGCAATAATGAGTTGCCCCGCAACTTTATCACNNAAGCTTAGCTCAATTTCGTTCATGATGGATTTCAGCTTGGTACGCTCGAGGACAACAAACTGTCCTGAGTCTATCAGCGCCGACGTAAGTTCTTCAAGGCTCACCCTTCCCGCTTCTTTTTCGTGGCCTTTTATAACCTCGAAGTCCACCACGGCGATGGTTTTTTTCGGAACCATCAATTTCAGCACAGTTCCGACCTGATAGGGTAGGGGCTTTTCGAATTCAAAGACTGCCGTGTTCACCCCGAA
>JAFNGM010000272.1:0-24278 GCA_017885225.1 Syntrophaceae bacterium
GATTCAAAACCGTCCATTTCGACCAGAAGCTGATTCAATGTCTGTTCCCTTTCATCATGTCCCCCGCCCAAACCTGCACCCCGGTGCCTCCCCACGGCATCGATCTCATCAATAAAGATAATGCAGGGTGCATTCTTTTTGCCTTGATCAAACAGATCCCTTACTCTCGATGCCCCCACACCGACGAACATCTCCACAAAATCAGACCCGCTGATGCTGAGAAAAGGAACCTCCGCCTCACCGGCAATGGCCCGAGCCAGCAATGTTTTGCCTGTACCCGGCTGCCCGACAAGAAGCAATCCTTTAGGTATCCTGCCGCCAAGCCTCGTGAATTTTTTCGGATCGCGGAGAAATTCAATTACCTCTTCCAATTCTGCCTTTGCCTCATCAATTCCTGCGACATCGGCAAACGTCACTTTTTTCGACTTATCCGTAACAAGACGTGCTTTGCTTTTTCCGAAGGCCATGGCCTTGCCACCACCTGCCTGCATCTGACGCATAAAGAATATCCACACCCCTATCAGGAGAAGCATAGGAACCCAGGAAATCAACACATTCATATACCAGGGTGATTCATCTACAGGTTTTGAAGCAATTTTTACTCCTTTTTCTTTGAGAAGTGGAACCACAGTCGCATCTTTCGGGGCAAAGGTCTTGAAATTCTTCCCGTTGTTAAGCCTGCCTGAAATGCTTTCTCCCTGTATGGTAACTTCAACGATCTGGCCCTTCTCCGCGTAACTTATAAAATCGCTGTAGATTATATTTTCCTGCGCACTCTTCGGCTGGTTAAACAGATGCCACAGCAATACAAATACAAGACTGATAAACAACCAGAGCGCTATGTTTTTTTGTAAAGAATTCAATCGTACCTCCCTCTAATACTCCTCCAGACATTTCTCGCTGAGATTTCGCCTACTATGGCAGCATAGTTACAATTACAATAACCGCCGCATTATATCAAACTATTTCTACCTTCAGAATCCTTCTCGTTTTATCTGTTATTTTCACACGTTCGCTCAGTCTCATTCCTGCGATCCATATAACCGACTCACGATCTAAGAGCAGGAGTGTATTTTTGCGGACACTGAGCGGTACCTTTTCATCAATGAAATAGGATTTTATCTTTTTCGTTCCTTGCATACCCAGCGGCTGAATCCGGTCGCCAGGCTTTACAGTTCTGATAATGACAGGGGCAACGATCCTATCGTAATCCATAAAAACAGCATTTTGACCACCCGTATGAATCCTGCCATGGTCTTTTACAAATTCAAATTGCAGCGCTTTTCTCAGCTCCACAACATGTACAGACCCTGGAATGGCCACCCCATAGAAAATCTCTTCTTGTTTTCCGCACATACCACTCTGTTTTCCTTTGGAGAGGACAAGTGAATCGTATTCTCGTCTTACCACAATAGAATGGGGGAGATGCAGGTAACCGCTGGGGTGATCGCTGATGCATAAATCCATAACCGCCTTTATATGGGCATATCCGATTCCCTGTCCATTCGGTGTGAGCTGACGCAAGATTTCCTTTACAATCCGATTTTTAACTGCTTCATGATATTTTCTAAGCGCAGTGACGCTGATCATGATTTCATCTCTTCCCATGACGATATTCCATTCTGAAATGATGGCATGAGCAATCGTTTTCATATAGTCATCTTCCAGGCGCATGATCTCCGCCATGTTATTCAGGCTTTTTCCCAGATTCGGATTATATTTTTTTAATTGAGGCATCAGTGTGTGCCTGATCCTGTTCCTCAGATAGAGGTTTTCTGTATTCGACGCATCAGTGACATACTGTAATGTATGGAATTCAATAAACGACAGTATCTCCTTCCTCGATAAACCCAGAAGGGGTCTTATATACAACGAGTCCCTCGCAGGTAGCATGCCTTTCAACCCTTCAGTACCGCTACCCCTTAAAAAATTCATCAATACTGTCTCAATCTGGTCGTTGAGAGTATGACCCAACGCAATTGCATGCGCATTATGCTTCCCCGCTGCTTCACTCAGAAAGCGGTATCTCACTTCCCTGCCGATGTCCTCCAGAGATCTCCCGGTCCCCTTTTTGAGTGAACTTATATCTGCTTTCGCGCTTTCTACGATGATTCCCATTTCACGGCTGATTCTGCGGACAAATTGTTCCTCGTCATCGGCCTCCCTGCGAAGCCCGTGATTGAAATGCGCCGTAACCAACGACAGGTCATACTCATCAGAAATCAACGTCATTACTTTCAATAACGCGACAGAATCTGGACCTCCGGAAATGGCGACGATCACGCGTTCTCCCTTCCGAAGCATGCCGTGCTTTTGTATGGCATTTTTAACTTTATTAATCATGCTATCATCTGAATAGTGTAATCAGTTCTGAGAGTCCTTCGCAGGCATAATCGGGGTTCAGGGAACCCAACACATCCATAGGTGTCAAACCGTTCAAAAGGGCGCAGCTCAAGACGCCGGAATTTTTTGCTAGCATAACATCATTCACACCATCGCCGATAACCACCGTATTTCTATTTTCTACACCAAATTTCTCTATGAGAGGAATTAAGAGACGCGGATCAGGTTTCTTATATGGTGTACTGTCGGCCCCGATAATTTCATCGAAGTAATGCGTAATAAGAAAGGCGTCTGTCATCGCCACTGTAAAATATTTGCGCTTATTTGTGATGATCAATTTTTTCTTTCTCTGGAAATGCTCCAATACTTCGATAACGGAGTCGCACAGTGACGTCGTATCCATCATATGGTTCGCATAGTAATCGGAAAAAATTTTCAGTGCGTCGTCAAGTAAATGATGGTTGCTTTGTCCCAGGGATCGATCGATTAATTTCTGCACACCATCGCCTACATAGCCGATAATCTCATCCTGCTCCATCATGGGGATACGCAAGGTGTTAAGGGTGTAATTAATGGACGCAGCAATGTCTCTACCTGAATTTACAAGGGTACCGTCGAAGTCAAATATCATGAGATCAATGTGTTTCATACATTCCCGCCCTTGCAGAATTATCTTCTGCATATGTGACAAACCAAATACAATAATACAAGAGAAAAATATATCATTTTGTTCTATTGACTATCTGCAATCATATGTGATATTTAAAACATATCCGCTTGGATCCACACCAGATGGACTGAGACGGAACGGTCAAATACGTAAATATGCAGTGTGAGGCCTTCCGGCTGTATCTGGAAGGCCTTTGTTATTTTTACAATGAATGCGAATGAAATGAGCAGTGAAACCATAGCAATATTGGGCATCGGCAAAGTGGGAACGGCCATCGGCTTCCTCCTTCGATCAGCCGGCTATACAATATCTGCCATTGCAAGCAGATCTCCTGCCTCCATCAATCAAGGTATGGCCTATACGGGTGGAAAACCTTATACCGATTTTTCTGAAGCTGCCTCTCACGCTGACTGTATTTTTATCACAACATCCGATGATTCCATTGCTTCCGTCTGTGAAAAGATAACACGCGGGGGCAGTATTAAACCAGGCAAAAAAGTGATCCACATGAGCGGCGTCGGTGGTCTTACCCTTCTTGAAGAGGCTCGACTTTCCGGAGCGCATATCGCAAGCATACATCCTCTCCAGTCATTCGCCGATGTGGAGGGCGCGATTAAAAATATTCCCGGCAGTACGTTCGGCATTACCTCAGATGATGAAATCAAACCATGGTCAGTTCAGGTGGTCAAGGATCTGGGCGGCAATCCCTTTTTCATTTCAGACACTGATAAGCCTCTTTATCACGCTGCGGCCTGTATTGCCTCGAATTACCTGACGACCCTCATCCATATGGTTCAAGCAATATATCAATCCCTCGGATTGGACCGTGAAGATGCCATGCATGCCTTTTGGCCCCTTGTGAAAGGCACGGTGAGGAATATTGAGGTTAAAGGAACGGTACACGCGTTAACAGGACCGATCGCGCGTGGTGATATGGGTACGTTAAAAAAACACATCGAGGCCCTGCATAATAAAGTGCCTTCCTTTTTAAGAGCATACAGCGTTCTCGGTATATTAACGACGGAAATTGCTGTAGAAAAAAATACGATAACTCCACAGGATGCGGAACGTATGAGAGAATTATTAGAAGGAGGTTTGCAGTATGAGCACACAGGCGAGCATGAGTAAGGTTACCACTGCCATAATTCGTACTATGAAGAAAAAAGGCGAGAAAATAGCCATGTTAACGGCCTATGATTATCCCACGGCGTTGATTGTGGATGAAGCAGGGGTTGATATAATTCTTGTGGGAGATTCGCTGGGCATGGTTGTTCTGGGCTATGACAGCACCCTTCCCGTCACTATGGATGAAATGATTCATCATACGAAGGCAGTATCCCGGGCGGTAAAACGCGCCATGGTGATAGGTGATATGCCTTTTATGTCCTATCAGGTCTCGGAGGAGGATGCCCTGTATAATGCCGCGCGTTTCCTCCAGGAAGCAGGCGCACAGGGCGTCAAGCTGGAAGGAGGGAGAGAGGTTGCTGAAATCACGAGGCGGATCACATCCGCCGGAATTCCTGTCATGGGGCACCTTGGACTCACGCCCCAGTCTGTTCACCAGTTCGGGGGATACAAAGTTCAGGGCAAAGAAGACGCATCGGCAAAAAAAATCATGGAAGATGCCAAGATCCTCGAAGAAGCAGGGGTTTTTTCTCTTGTGTTGGAGTGCGTTCCCGCAACGCTGGCCAAAGACGTGTCAGAATCTCTTGTCATCCCCACGATCGGCATTGGCGGTGGCGTTCACTGCGACGGGCAGGTGCTTGTTCTTCATGATATGCTGGGGATGTTTGAAAAATTTATACCCAAATTTGTCAAAACATACGCGAAACTGAATGTACAGATGAAGGAATCCGTTCAGCAGTATATTGACGAGGTGAAAAGAAGCGTCTTCCCGGAAAAGAAACACTCATTCTGATGACGCAATTTCTTCTGAAACATCAGTTTTTATAGACAACAATATTGGATTTGGCTCTTAATTTTTTCAATATTGTCTCAAAGGCTTGCTGCTGTTTCTGTTGCTGGAGAAGAGTCGAAATATTTGTCTTCATTCTTTCATCCAGACCGATCACTTTCGGCGCGTTTTTTTCTAATACCTGGATAATATGGAAACCGAATTCCGTTTCAATGACAGGTCCCACAGCGTTTAAGTCCTGAGAAAATGCGGCATCTTCAAAAGGCTTGACCATTTCACCGCGCGAAAATACACCCAAGTCACCGCCATTTTCTTTACTGGGGCAGTCAGAATTTTTCTTTGCTACTTCGGCAAAATCCGCACCTGCAATTATTTGTTTTCGCAAATCCTCCGCTTTTGCCTTTTTTCCCGCCTTGCTCTTATCATCATCCCCTGGAGCTTTGGCTATGAGAATATGTCGGACACGAACTGATTCGGGCATTTTAAACTTGTCTTTGTTGCTTTCGTAAAAGTCGGCTATTTCCTTTTCCGTTGGTTTCTCAGTCGCTGACGGTTGTGACATAACAAGTTTATTCACCTTAATCCCAAAGCGGATGTCTTCTTTCATTTTCTCTTTGCTTATCTTATTTTTTTTCATAATATCTTCAATGGTCATGCCTTGCGGGAGGTTCTTCTTCAGTCTTTCTATCGCCTCCGTGACCTCACTTTCGGCTGCGCTAATCTTAAGCCTGTTCACTTCATTTGTAAGAAGAGTCCTTATAATAAAGTCATTAATGATCTGGTTGCGTATATTCTCCCGGGCTTGTGGCAGACTGTCAGCGGGGACCTGTTTCTTGATCGCCGCGACTCTTTGTTTCAGATCCGAGTCCAACTGATCTTTGGTCAGTTTCGTGCCGTCAACATTCACTATGATTGCCGGGTCGGATGATTGCGTAGTTACAGTCGCTTCGGACGAAACCGAAGGTGTTGGAGCTGCCTGCTGCGTCTCAGGTTTCTGTGCTTCTGTCGTCGCGCTTCCCGATTTATCTTCTTTCGAGCCGCAACCGGTCAATATGAGTGTGATAAGACAGAATGCAATAAAGAAAGTTCGTAGATACTTCTGGTGTGCCATGTGAGGGCCTCCGTTGCGTATAATGAATGGTTCTTCTCCCATTTTTTTTAACCTTACATATACCTTTCATATTACAAATGCACGGTTTATTTCATTATACAGTGAATTATTTTTTTAAATGAATTGTAATCATTACCGTTTATCCAGCGAATTTCAATACCTCGTTTCTCCATCCGCCTGAACCATGTTTCCTGCCTCTTGGCAAATTGGTGAATTCGCGTGTTGAGTGTGCGAAACATGTCTTTGTAACTCAATATTCCCCGCAGATAAAGTCCCACATATCGATATTCAAGACCAAAAAAATCAAGCTTTTCCCATTGAATTCCGGAAGCATGGAGGTTTTTAACTTCATCTATCATTCCGGACTGTAGCCTCTCTTCAAGGCGGTGTGTAATTCTCTGGCGGAGAATAGAGCGTTCCCAGTAAATACCGACCACCAAAGGAACTATCAAGGGAACAGCGCCATCGGAACTGCCATGCCACGCTTTCGTGAACTCCTGTATTTCTATGGCTCGTATAAGTCGTTTGCGGTCACGCAAATCCGTTGTGTTATGAGACGCCGGGTTAAGTCTAAGGAGTCTTTTTACCAGGGTGTCCATCTCTTCTTTTTCCAGTTCCTCCCTCAACTTCGGTGACTCCGGAACTTCGAGCATCCGGTAGCCTTTCAGCACGGATTCGATGTACATGCCCGTTCCCCCGGCCATGATGGGAATCATTCCCCGCGAAGAAATCTCAGAGAAACATGCAAAAAACCTCCTCTGGTATTCAAACACATTGAACTCATAGGCGGGATCGACAATATCGATAAGATGACAGGGAATGTTTATTCCATCGACAACATATTCGCTCAAATCCTTACCGGTTCCAATATCCATACCCCGGTATACCTGGCGAGAGTCTGCGGATATTATTTCCGAGGGCAGATCTTTCGCGAGACGGGCGGCAAGCTTCGTTTTTCCCGAAGCCGTAGGCCCCAAAACCACGATCAAATTCACCGGCTTTTCAGACATAATAACACTGTTCACTTGAATCCTCGACCCCTTGACACCTTGAATCCTTATGAAGAGAGTAACGATTTTGAAAATGAACAAAAATTAATTTTGTTGAAATTGCATTTCAATCCATGTAAGCAAAGGCAACTTATATACATAGTGGATATAAATTGCCATGAAAAACGGAAGTCTTGATCTGGGCACGGGAGCCATTCTCCCGCTGCTTCTCAAAATGAGCTGGCCATCGATTACGGCGATGTTCGCCATGGCCCTCTATAATCTCATCGATACCTTTTGGCTCGCCCGGTTCAGTTCTCAGGCTATCGCCGCGTTAACTATCTGTTTTCCTATCCAGATGGTGTTCGGGGCCATCGGCGTGGGCACAGGTGTAGGCGCCGGTTCTTTCGCGGCCCGCATGTTCGGCGCCGGCGACCATGCAAGAGCGAAACAAACTGCCGGGCAGATTATTATCCTCTCAGCCTTTCTTGGCCTTCTGATCATCGCCGTGACCTTGATTTACCACGACGTAATTTTGAAAATTTTCGGGGCTACGGGAGACATCCTCCCACTCGCCCGACACTACCTTATCACGGTCGTATTCGGCTCACCATTTCTCCTTTTCATGATGATGGCGAATAACCTTTTGCGCGCCGAAGGCAAACCGAACGCGTCAATGTATGTCATTCTCGTCATGTCCGCCATCGGCATGGTGCTCGATCCCATCTTGATCTTCGGCTGGGGCCCCATACCGCAGATGGGCATTTTTGGTGCGGCGCTGTCCGCCATAATCTCCTATTTTTCCGCAGGGGTACTTTCCTTTTACTACCTTCAACTCAGGTCTTCAAAATATGACCTCAACTGGCGATACCTGATCCCCAATTTTTCGATCATTTCGTCCATCTATCAAACAGGCTTTCCTTCCGTGATTATGAACCTTGTCTTTGGTCTCGTCCTGATTGTGTACAACTATGTGCTTGGCTTATACGGATCACTGGCCATCGCGACGCTGGGTCTCTGTTTTCGCATTAACGGGCTTGTCGTCATGGTATTGTTCGGCATGGGACACGGCGTGATGCCCCTGGTGGGTTTTAATGAAGGGGCGGGCCTTCACAAGCGGCTCATGGAAACGGTCAATGTGGCGGTGAAAATATCTTTTATTTTTTCAGCGGCGGTTTTTCTACTTTTCGAACTCTTCGCTCCATCCATTCTTGAACTTTTTACGAATGATGCAGAGCTCCTCGAAATGGCCGTACCGGCTCTGAGAATCTTCGTTTCCATGCTTCTGTTTATCGGACCCAATCTTATGTGGATCAACATGTTCATCGGCCTCGGCAAGGGATTCACTTCCATGGTTTTACTGCTGACGCGTGATGCCGTACTATTGATACCCATGCTCATCACACTCCCCTCGCTGTTCGGAATAAACGGCGTCTGGATGGCGCAACCACTCTCGAACCTGTTTGCCTTTTTCATCATCTATTTCTGGAAAATGAGGGAGTTCACCCTCATCACGAACAAGATGGAAAAAAGGGGACAGGCTACTTTTCTTGATAATTAAAGACGTGTGAGACACAACAATCTCCCAAGTCCATGGCTATTCTCGGCATAGATCAGTTATCCTCTCACTCAATAAAGTAGCCTGTCCCCTTTTCTTGTCCTTTTCTCGCGTGTCCCCTTTTCTCGCGGCGCGCAATGTCCCGACAATTCTACATCGGAAAATGTGGCGCGTGTAGTTCCAGTTCTCACGGTAATTGCTGAACGCACATCGTGGGAAACGAGCAATGATAACCCTTTAAAGGGTTCGTGCAAAAGTGATTCACAGGTGTGTGAATAGAGTTGTTGATATCTCTGTTGATAACGTTCCTAAATGCTTATATGTTACTCTTTTATGGCAGAATGCACTCAATGCAGGCATTAAGATAATGTAATGAATACAAGTAGATATATTATATGTTCATGATTTCTGCTACTTGAGCCATGTTTTCCATGAAGTTATGAACGTGTGAAAAAGGGGACAGGCTACTTTTCCTGATAATTTAAGACGTGGGAAACACAACAATCTCCCAAGTCCATAGCTATTCTCGGCATAGATCAGTTATCCTTTCACTCAATAAATTAGCCTGTCCCCTTTTTCTTATCCTCCATATGACATGCTGCGAAATGCCCTTCCCCTCTATCATTGAGTTTCGGTTCGGCTTTGTCACAGATATCCATTCTGAAAGAGCAGCGGGGATGAAACGGACATCCTCCCGGCGGATTCGCCGGATTCGGGAGTTCACCCCTCAGTATGATCCGCTGTCTCTTTTTCCCCGGATCCGTGTTTGGCACCGCGGACAGGAGCGCTATCGTATATGGATGCAGAGGGTTATTATACAGTTCTTCATTTTTGGCAAGCTCGACGATTCTACCGAAATACATCACCGCAATCCTGTCACTCATATGCCTGACGACGCTGAGATCGTGGGTGATAAAAAGGTACGTGAGTTCAAATTCCTTTTGCAAATCCTTCAGGAGATTCAATATCTGCGCCTGTATAGAAACATCGAGGGCAGAAACGGGTTCATCGGCGATGATTAATTGCGGTGCGAGGACGACGGCTCTCGCGATGCCTATGCGTTGTCTTTGGCCGCCGCTGAATTCGTGAGGATACCTTCCCGCCTGCTCCCGTGTGAGACCCACCAGATCCATGATCCGCTGTACTTCCTCTTCCCTGTTCCTTCCATTTGCCGTCTTATGAACCAGGAGAGGCTCACCGATTGTACTTCCCGCCGATCTCCGGGGATTGAGCGATGAATACGGATCCTGAAATATAATCTGGACTTTTCTGCGATAATTTTTTAGTGCTCTGCCAGAGTAGGCGAAGATATTTTCACCTTCAAAGAATATCTGACCTGCTGTCGGTTCTTCAAGCCTCATAATGAGCCTCCCGAGGGTTGACTTCCCGCACCCGCTCTCACCGACAAGCCCCAGGGTTTCTCCTTTCAATATACTGAGGGAAACCCCGTCGACAGCTTTTACTTCGGATCGGCGACCCGCAAAAAATCCTGCATCAACAGGAAAGTATTTTTTTAATCCCTGAATATCGACCAAGACAGTTTTCATATTAATCATAAAGCCAGCAGCGTATCCTGTGTCCCGGATTTCGCTCTTTAAGCAAAGGTTCCTCCACCCGGCAGATCTTCATGACATGAGAGCATCTGTCTTGAAAGCTGCATCCCTCGGGCAGATTATACAGAGGGGGAACAACCCCCGGGATTACCTTCAGGTATTCATTCTTTCCCCCCGATGCAGTCATCTTCGGGATCGATTCCATGAGGCCGACCGTATAGGGATGGAGAGGTGTAGAGAAGAGTTTCCCTACAGAACTGTATTCGACAATTCCGCCTGTATACATGACCGCCACATATTGAACCGCCTCTGCGATTACACCCAGGTCATGGGTAATAAGAATTATGGAAGTTCCCACACCTTCTTTTAATCTGTTCATAAGGTCTATGATCTGGGCCTGAATGGTTACATCCAGGGCGGTGGTCGNNCATGCCGCCGCTCATCTGGTGCGGATAATTTCTGACAACGGTCTCCGGAGAGGGCATGCCTACAAGGTGTAATGTCTCAATCGCGCGATTCATGGCTTCCAACGTGTCAAGCCCCTGATGCAATGTGATCGCTTCCGTAATCTGGTCTCCTATGCGGAGAACCGGGTTCAAAGAGGTCATGGGTTCCTGAAAGATCATCGAAATATCTTTGCCCCTGACTTTGCGCATTTCTTCATCGTCGAGCTGGAGAAGATCAACGCCATTGAACATAATATTTCCGGAAACGATTCTCCCGGGCGGGCGTGGCACCAATCGCATGATTGACAGGGCAAGGACCGTCTTGCCGCAACCGGACTCACCGACAATGCCAAGGGTATCACCCTCATCGACGACAAGGTCCACGTCATCGACAGCCTTTATGACACCATACTCTGTCTCAAAATGGGTGCTGAGGTTTTTGATTTCCAGAATTCTTCCCATAGGACGCCGGTGTTAATCCTTTTTTTGCCAGTCTTTAAGAAATTGAACCAGCAAACGGACCCCTATGCCGGTTGCCCCTTTGGGGATATATGACCTGTCTTTTGTTAACCATGCGGGACCTGCAATATCCAGATGGACCCAGGGTGATTTACCGATAAATTTGCTCAGAAACGCGGCCGCCGTAATCGCCCCCCCAGGTCTCCCACCGGTATTTTTGAAATCCGCCACATCGCTCTTTATCAATTCATGATAATCTTCCCACAGGGGCAATTCCCATACGCGTTCACCCGTTTTTTCCGCCGCATCTCTCAGCTTGTTTTTCAGCTCCTTATCTGTCCCAAGCATGCCTATTGCAAGATCACCGAGGGCAATTACACATGCTCCGGTTAATGTTGCGAGGTCGATAATGGCAACCGGCTTGAATCTTTCCGCATACGTAAGCGCATCGGCTAAAATCAAACGACCCTCGGCGTCTGTACTGATAATCTCGATTGTCTTGCCCGATAATGATCTCAAAATATCACCGGGCTTATACGCCCGTCCTCCCGGCAGATTCTCCGTCGCCGGTATGAGCCCGACAATATTGACCGGGAGCCTGAGATCAGCTGCTGCCATTATGGCGCCCATCACCGCCGCGCCGCCCGCCATGTCGGATTTCATTTCTTCCATCTTCTCCGCCGGCTTTATGGATATGCCACCACTATCGAATGTCAATCCTTTTCCGACAAGAGCCACCGGACGTTCTGCCTTTACATCCCCACTGTACTCCAGGATGATGAACCGGGCCGGCTCGGCACTTCCTTTCGCAACACCCAGCAACGCATTCATGCCGATTTTTCTCAGCTTCCGCTCGTCGAGTACGCGCAATTTCACATTCTTTCTTGCTGCAATCTTACGGGCTTCTCCGGCCATGGCGGTGGGTGTCATCTCGTTTCCCGGTGCAGATACCATATCCCTGGCAAAAAACACCGCCTTCGTGACAATCTCCACGCTCTCTGCAGCGGACCGAATAATCTCACAGACATCTTCTCTTTCTTCAACAATGGTAAATTCCTTCGGATCCCCTTTTTTATCCTTGTCCACAGTTTTATAATTCGTATATTGATAGAGGCCAAGTACTGCGCCTTCGACAACAGCCTGGACCGTATGCTCGATCGATTCTTTGCTCTCAATAAAATCCAGCGAGGTGGAAAACTCCTTCAGTGTCAAAGATCTTACATGCTTTGCCGCTGTCGCAAAGACACATCTCAATTTTTCCATGGTTAAGTCCGATTTTTTGCCGACACCGGCGAGCACTATTCTTTTCGCGGGAATAAGACCCCTTGTATAGAGTACGGATACCTGGTTCAGTGTGCCTTTAAAGTCACCTGTCGCGATAATGTCCTTTATCATTCCGCCGGTTTCCTCATCGAGCAGTTTCACCGTCCCTTGCAGCTCCTTTACATCTTCAAAATAGGGTACTACCACTGCGGCAGACTTGAACTCCGTAATCTTTCCTTTCCTGGTAAGGATCCTCATTTTTCCTCCAAAATCACTTGACATTTATAGACGGAGCCTGCTTCCCTCATCACTGCGCGGGTTTTCGTACCATTCCTTGAGAACCCGCCTTGCCTACCCGCTTTGCAGATTTCTGCTCTCCCTTTATCCGGGAAGCAATGGCTCGTGCAGCGATAACACCGCTTGCCGATGCCTGTAATAAGCCTCGTGTGATCCCTGCACCGTCTCCTATGGCGAAGAGGTTCTTTACCTTGGTTTCCATTTCCTGTGATACCTCTATGCGGTTTGAATAAAATTTCACCTCTACTCCATAAAGAAGGGTATGACGGGAATAAACTCCGGGTGCAAGTCTATCGAGAGCCTGCAGCATTTCGATTATGCTCTGGAGATGGCGATAGGGGAACACAAAACTTAGATCTCCCGGCGTTGCTTTCATAAGTGTCGGCCTCGTGAGGCAGTGGTCGATACGGTCTCCCGTGGATCTTCGTCCTGCCAGCAAGTCTCCCAATCTCTGAATGATGGCGCCACCCCCCAAAAGGTTTGCCAACCTGGCAATGTAGCGACCATACGCAATGGGATCGCGGAAAGGCTCCGTAAACGTACTGCTCACAAGAATTGCGAAGTTGCTGTTATTGCTTTTTCGCTTCGCGTAACTGTGACCATTTACGGTGATGATTCCGTCATTCTCTTCGGTTACCACCTCTCCGTAAGGATTCATACAGAAAGTGCGAACCTTATCATCAAACGTTTTTGAATAGAAAATCAGCTTGGGCTCGTAGGTCACATCGGTTATTTTTTTGAGAATTGTGGCGGGCAACTCCACACGGACACCGATGTCTACAGGACTTGATTTTGTGGTGAGTCCGAGCGATTCTGCCTCGTCTTTCATCCAGCTTGCCCCTACCCTGCCGGGTGCTGCGATGACATAATTACTATTGACGATCTGACCGTCCGCGAGTTTCACACCTTTAATTTGTCCACCTTCTTCAATCAATGATTTCACCTGGCAGCAGGTTTTCACCTCCACTTTACCGTCGAGGGCCTTTCTCATGTGGCGTAAAACCCGCTGGCAGTTTTCCGTGCCTATATGACGAATGACGGTGGGAATAAACTCAAGTCCCGCGAGACTTGCCTGATCAGCAATTTCCTCAACTGATGTGGTGAGATCACCAAAGATGCGGTCCGGCGCTCCATATTTGACGAAGATTTCATCTGTACTTTTCAGGATATTAATCAGGTCGTTTTTATCGAGAAAATCTAAAAGATACCCTCCTACCTCTGTAGAGATATTGAGCTTGCCGTCACTGTATGCGCCGGCTCCTCCCCACCCGCAGAGGACATCTTTTGCGTCATGCCTCGATCGTTTTTCCAGTTCATTCCCCTGATCGAAGAGGATCACCCGGTCAACATCATGTTCTGCAAGGGTCAGTGCGGTAAATATCCCCGCCGGGCCGCAACCGACGATGATTACCCGATAGTCCATGTAGTGAATACGCCGCCTCTTTTTTGTAGTATTTTCTTTCACAATCTCATATTTTCAGCCTTAAATCAAGCTCCCCGCACACAATGACATGATGCCCTCAACAAACATTCTTTTGTGATATGCGGAAATAATGTATATAATATATGGAAAGAAACTATTCCAAGAGAGCATTGCGCAAAGATGAAAGATACACGAATATTAATTACGGGGCGACTCCCCGAGGATATCATGGCCTCCCTTGCAGAGAAATATGCGGTGGACGCAAATATGGAGGACAGGCCTTTCGACAGACAGAAATTACTTCAGAGCATTCGTGACAAAGACGGTCTCATCTCCATGATAACGGACAGTGTCGACGAGGAACTGCTTAACGTGTCAGCCCGTTTAAAAATCATCGCCCACTTTGGTGTCGGCTATAATAACATAGACGTGAAGGCGGCCACTTTGCGGGGAATCCTTGTTTCCAACACTCCCGGCGTCCTCACGGACGCCACGGCGGAGCTGGCCTTTGCGCTGATCTTAGCCATTTCCAGAAGACTTGTTGCGGGCGACAGAATAACGAGAGAGGGACGTTTTCAATACTGGGCGCCCATGCTCTTTCTGGGCAGGGAAGTCACCGGTAAAACGCTGGGCATTATCGGATTAGGGAAAATCGGCAAAGCCGTAGCAATGAGGGCCAAGGGATTTGCTATGCGCGTCCTCTATCACAACCGCAACAGGATAGACATATCTGAGGAAAAAGCATTCAACGCGGAATATGTCAGTCTGAAAACATTGCTCATGGAATCAGACTTTGTATCCCTCCATGTGCCGCTTACAGAACATACGAAACATCTTATCGGTGCGGACAAACTTTCCCTCATGAAACCCACGGCCTATCTGATTAATACCTCACGGGGACCCGTAGTCGATGAGCAGGCTCTTCTCAATGCACTCCGGGAAAGAAAGATAGAAGGCGCCGGATTGGACGTGTATGAACACGAACCGGCCCTGACACCCGGTTTAACGGAACTGGATAATGTGATTCTTCTCCCGCACGTGGGGAGCGGTACACTGGAAACCCGCGTGAGAATGGCCACTATGGCGGCGGAAAATCTTATTGCCGGCCTGAACGGTGAGGTGCCTCCCAACCTTGTGAATCCGGAGGCCCTTACGCATCGAGGTCTTATAAAATAAAAGATTACGCCATCAGGTCTAATACCAAGTTGCACGCTTGTCATTGCGAGAAGCAACGCGACGTGGCAATCTAACATTTTGAGATTGCTTCACTTCATTCGCAATAGCCATATGTCATGAGCAACGTTTTGAGTGCAACGCAGTATAAGGCTCTAAAAGGCATTGCAGGGTCAGGTGAGGAACTTTTAATCACTATAATCAATAACGAAAGGAGAGAAGATTATGCCATTGTACATCGTTTTATGCAAATTAACGGACGAAGGAGCTCGGGATATCAAGAACGCGCCCAAACGAATTAGAGCGGCCGGGAAGATGATAGAGAAGATGGGAGGCAAGATTACAGGGTTTTACCTGACCATTGGAGATTACGACTACATCGCCATCGGTGAAGCCCCCAATGACGAGGTCGCCTGCACGTTTCTGCTGGGTATGGGCGCCACGGGCATCCTAAAGACAACGACATTGAAGGCCTTTACATTGGAAGAGTTTGAAAAAATAGTAAAGAAATTACCATAGGCATCCTGGTGAAGGGTAGGAACCACAACCTCCCATAGGATCCGATGTAACCGGATGACAGTGAGCCGCTGTATTGTATTTATTAAAGAAGGGACAGCCTGAGCTGTCCCTTCCTTGAAACCTTTAATTCAGTTATTAAAACCTGTTTATTTATAACATTACTCTTATGCTGCACTCTCAACGATTGTACCGGTTTTCTTCAATTCCCTCCATTTTTTAAACGCTAACCATATCACTCCGATGGACAGAATGATGAGCAATATAGCAAATGTGGAAAGTGCGAAGTTCTTCTGGGGTAGATATTTTTCAATGAGCAACACAAACAGAGAATATATGGTTGTCACCATCATAAATATCGCCGGTACTACGGTGAACACTGCATTCATGCCTCTGTTCACGAGCCACACAGAGATAGCAATCAATGCCAGGGAGGCAAGCAACTGATTCGCGGAACCGAATGCCGGCCAGATGACCAGGAACGCATTGTTGTAAGCCAGGAGATACATTAAGACCACACAGAGAGACGCGTTAAAGAGATAGCTTTTCATTATCTTCGGAACATCCTTGAACATAACCTGCCATAGCTCTTCAAATAAATATCTGTTGAGCCTCACTGCCGTATCGAGGGTTGTGATGACAAAACCCTCGACAAGGAGGATTCCGAACACCGTCCCGTACACAGGCGGTATCCCTAGTCCCTTGTCAAGCAAGCCCCCTGCTCCGGCGGCAAAGGCCAGAATGGGATTTGATCTTACCCCTGCCACGGTAGGAAATACAATATTCTGGTATTCCGAGAACATAAGACCGCACCCAACGGCAACGAGGACGCCGATGGCAAGCAAACCCTCTAACAGCATCCCACCGTAGGCAATTTTTTTAATGTCCGATTCTTTTGAGACCTGTTTCGACGATGTCCCGCCGGCAACCAGGCAATGGAACCCTGAAATGGCGCCGCACGCAACGGTGATGAATAAAAACGGCCATATAGGGCCTAACTTGGCTGATCCTGCGGCGACATTGAAAGCCGGAGCGGAAAAGGTAACACCCTTGAAACCGGCCACGAGAGCGGAAATAAACAATGCAACAATACCGCTATAGAGTAGAAACGAATTCGTAAAATCCCTCGGCTGCAAGATAATCCAGACAGGGATTCCCGCGGCAAGCAAACAATAAAAAGAAAGGATAATCATCCAGGTGTTAGCATCAAACGTAACCGGAAATTCCATTCCGATGATAACTGATACGAAGCAGACAACGATCGCTATTCCGGAAGCGACATATACATTGATCCCCCTTTTATACACCAGGTAGCCGATGATAGGCGCAAAAGAGGTGATAACGATAACAGACGTTGATGCGATGCCTCCTATCTGGGCCCTTACTGCCCCTCCAACCACTATTGTCTTCACCACATCCTGGGTGGGTTCCAATCTCAGTACCTCCAAGGACAGCAGCGAAGTCAGCGCCGTCGCCGTCAAGCCCAGAAACGCCGAGGTGACAAGAAGAAGCATCAATATGGTAAAACTAATAAATAAAAAGAATCCTGTGTTTCCCAAGGTAGATTTTGCTATCTCCGCAACGGACTTGCCCTTTTCCCTGACGCTTGCAAAAAGCGCCGTCATGTCATGTACTGCACCAATAAAGATGCTCCCTAACACTGCCCACAGCCATACGGGGATGAATCCGAACATCATTGCGACTGTGGGGCCTATGATGGGTCCGCCACCGGCAATGCTCGCGAAATGATGCCCGAATAAGACGATCGGCTTTGTTGGCACGTAATCGACATCATCTTTCATTGAACATGCCGGCGTGATACAGGTATCATCTTCTTTAAATAACTTTGAAATATACCTTCCGTAAAAACGGTAACCTAAGTAGAATAAAACAGCCGCTATTATAGGAAGTAATGCTGCATTCATAACGTTCTCCTTATATTACTCATTTAACAATACCTTATCGCTAAATCTCAAGTTTGCCGTGCCTACTCACCATTAAAATTTAGGAAAATCACCTCCCCTCTTTACATATTCCGTATTCTTAACAGTTAATTCTTGTTCTCCAAAATCCGCTCAAGCTCTCTACCCATCTCTGATTTGTCGTGATCGGATGACGTTCATGCTTCTTGGAATTCGCCTTCCCATCCGATTCATCTCACTCCAAAACCGCCTTCCAATACCCCATCATTCTCTTTCTTTCGTCAAAATTTCTATCGCCCTAAGACGGTTATAATATACAACATTTTTATATATTCAAGTGATATTTTATGGCAACTATATTTTTCTTAGTTGAATCTTACGACCACACGTTGTGTGGTTGAGACACGGAGACTGAGAAATGTATTGACAGTTGAATAATTATTAACTATATGATTTATTGATGTAATTAATCAATTTCATTTTTGCTGATGAGTTCATCGCTACCTTAATTAATATACACCATTGTGGAGGCCTCTTTGGTACCTAACAAAAATCTTAAAATTGCCTTGTTGGGTTTATTTTCACTTTTTATCATCGGCACATTCGGTTTTCACATTATTGAAGGATGGAGCTTATCCGAGTCTCTCTATACAACAGTTACAACCCTCTCTACGGTCGGCTATGGTGATTTTTACCCTCAAACCGAGGAGGGAAGAATATTCACCATCATTCTTATCATTTTTGGGGTCGGAACCATGCTCTACACCGTCGTTCTCTTCACGGAAACCATGGTAGAGGCCCGCTTCAGATCAATCCTGGGAAGGGGAAGGTTGGAAAAAATGCTGAAAAAACTGAACGACCACTATATTATCTGCGGATGCGGCCGGATCGGATATCTCATATGCAAGGAACTGACAGCGGAAAAAATCGATTTCGTCGTAGTTGATAATAACCCTGAGACTATTCAAAAAATCGAAGAAGAGGGGTTCGTGTATTATAAGGGGGATGCATCTCAGGACAAAACGCTTATTGCAGCGGGTATAAAAAGAGCGAAAGGTATTGTCTGTGCACTTCCTACTGATCCGGAGAATCTCTATGTGATCCTTACGGCAAAAGAGCTCAACCCGAATATTTATATCCTCTCCCGGTCTGAAGAGATGGAATCCGAACATCGGCTCCTCAGAGCGGGCGCCGATCGTGTTATGTCTCCCTACACGCTGGGAGCAATGAGGATGGCCATGGCAATTACAAAACCCGCCATGCTCGATTTTATTGAGATCACGACAAGAAGGCAAAGCCTTGAATTGAGAATGGAAGAACTCGAGGTCTGCGACGGCTCCCCCTTCATCGGAAAATCGCTGGAGGAATCGGAAATTAGAGCGCGTCACGGTCTGATTATCGTGGCGGTGAAAAAAGATACCGGTAAAATGATATTCAATCCCCTTGCAAACTACATCATTTCAAATGGGGATAAGCTCATCGCCCTCGGTGAAAATGAGAATGTCAGCCGCTTTGCCAAGGTCTGTGCTACAATGGTATGATGACGCTATAACAAGACCTGTTTGAGATATATTTGGGTGCATACATATGCCCCCACTTTTTCCGCGGATAAAAAATCATTAATCCTCCACAATGCCTTATGCAAGAGGCTCTCCCCCGTTGAGCGTTTCGTACAGTCTCACGTACGCATCAACCATAGTATCCAGATCATACCTTTTTCTCGCCTCTCTCATGATCCTCCTGATCTGTCGCTCCCTCACCTCAGGCGATTTCCTGTGAAACTGAACACTCTTTGATAACCCGTACCAGAGTCCGCAGGGATCATAATCCTTAAAGAGAAACCCGTTCCCGCAATCCGCAGAAGCGCTGTCATCCGTCAACCGCAACTCCTCTATCTTGTCATGATAGCCCCCCGTGTCGCGGTTCGTCGCCGTCGCTCCAAAAAGATTCCCGATCTGATCTATCTGACCGCACGGCTCATAGAGAGAAGCACCAAAGACGTCACTGGCAGCGGCATAACCAAGCATAGAGAGTTCCTCGCTGAACCGCTGATACGTGATCTTTCCCCCGGAGGCCCATGCAATCCTTCCCAAAATCTCCTCATGGGTGCGATCACCCTCCACGCCATTCCCTACAATTGCGATCTGCACATCCCCGTGCTCGATCACAAACTTCAGGGCGATGTCCTCTAAAAGCGCTACACCTTTCTGCGTTTCATCCAGTCGGGACGGCCAGTACAGGAGAATCGCATTTGGATCAACGACCAGACCTGTCTTTTTCTGGAACGCTACCAAGTTATCCCTTTTTGCCGCCATGACATCGTTATGATGATCATACCTTCTTACAAGGTACTCACAGTTCTCCGGATACAGCCTTGGTGACACAGCATTCATGATGGAAAGCGTCGCACCGAGATGATGCTTCGCCTTTACCTCCTGCCTTACACTGGGTGGAATGAATGACCTGTCCAGAAAATAATCCTCAATTACCTCTTTGAGAAACTTTTCCCCAACAAAATTGATCAGCGTGGCGCTCTTAATCGCGGTCGCCTGGCTATCGATGCATCTCCTTCCATACTCATCGGAAAAGTAGATATTCCAGGCGAGACTGTCCACATCCACACCGAAAAACATTTCCATTGGGATATGGCCCGTATGTACATTGTGCACGGTATGCAGCACCTGACAACCTCTCGCTTTCGCGTAGGCCGTAATTACACCGCCCGCCATCCAATCGTGGCTATGGAGGATGAGCCTGCCGCTATTCTTCGCGCGGACCGTCTTAATGATGTTGTTTACCACTTCCTTCTGAAATTCGGCGGCGTTCAAGAAGGAATTTCCTGCATAGGCACAAGGAAGATTGGCAAATATGGAAGAGCTCACTAAATGCACCTTGTCAGGATCAACCTTGTATCTGATTTCTCGCCACGCAGACTCATCAACATTGTTCTCCCCCTGAAAGCGCTTTTTAAGATTCATTGTCGCCAGATGGCAGTTAATCCCTCTCCCCCGGAGCCCTTCACACAACGCGGAAACCACCTCGCCAAGTCCCCCCGTTTTCCCGGAAATGTACCGGGCAAGATTCCCCATGGACTCCGGCAATCTTCCGGTTTCCGGAGAGATCAGCAACACCGCCGTCTTTTCCGTTTTTTTCAGGATTTCAAATGTTTTCACATTTTCCAGCCTTTTCGACGGATAGAGAGGGTGACGTCGCAGAATCCGATTCCTGATGGTAATCCCGGGCAGCTTATGAATTTTATAATTGCCGCGCAGATTCATCGGTGGTTCGTGCAATCCTTCTTCCACAGACACTCATTCTCACATGTGTCCTTCGTGCGAAAACACGGTTCATACCCCTCACTAATCTGGATATCATGGATCATATCCTGCTTTGTGCGACGAACTCCCGCGTCTACACCCCACGTCATTGCAATCTGGCGAATCTCCTGAAGCTTCATTGATAATCCTCCTTTGCGTGTAATCTTAATAGATTTAGCGCCTTTACAATAAGTTTACGAAATTTTGTTTAAGGGCGCAAAATTTCTCTGTAGAACATATTTTAATATAATGTAATTCTGATTATTGATAAATACAATACTAATTAAATATTGGGATTATGCCAGGATAATACTGGTATTATGAAAAAGATAATAGGTAGGATCTGATGTTCGTTTTTTTGTTCGCAAGGCCAAGTTTTTTTCTAATATTTTCCCTGTGAAAATTAACGGTTCGCTCGGTAATGTGAAGCAGCTTCGCTATGTCTTTGCTGCGTTTGCCTTCTCTAATATAATGTGCCACATGGATTTCCTGGGGAGTTAAATCCATATATTTTACAGAGAGATCTCTTGAAAATGAAGAGGTGATCTCGCTGATATTGTTTTCTAGGATATCCGCGTATATCATCTGATCAGGATTCAAGCCGCTTTTCTTAAGTTTTTTTATGTAGGGATCAATAAGTTTTTTTACATTCGATAATACTCTTTTTTCGAATTCCTTGCTGTCTTCCTCCCTGCGCTTCAGCAAAACTTTCAGAGCCGTATTGACCTCTTCAAGACTTCGCGACTTGATAAATAATTCCTTTTCTCTCGTTTTTAACTCTTCTCCAGCCCTATGCTGTTCCTCCTGAATGCTGAGTGCAGAGGCGATTATCCCCATGACCTTTATTTCACTTTCAGAAGGAAAATAGTCATCCTGGTAAACAGCACATAGCGTGCCGATTGGGACGCCGCCACATTTCACTTTTTGACCAATATACGTCTGTAGCTTGTAGAGCACAACATTGGGATCGGTCTGCGCATAAGATGTGTGTTGCAGGTCTCTTACGATAAACGGCGAATCAAGATCTTTTTTAATAAGATCATAACAGATATGGCCATCAGGCTTATCCACAGGGTTGAAATCCGGAGGCGTATGCCACTGTCCTATTGTGCAAAGTATACCCCCCTCGATGCGGTTGTAGAGTGCGCAGGTGGCACCCATGATCATCCCGAATAACGCCGTAAGGCGCTGAATATTCTCCATGGGATCGGCGACAAAACTCAGGAAGCACTCGTTGATTCGTGATAATCGCTCACGCGACACCTTCTTTTCTGTTATATCCCGCGCGATTCCCGCAGTCCCCATCACATTGCCGCGTTCATCGTAAATAGGGCTTTTTATTGTCTCTACCCAGATACTCTTGCCATCCCTGCCAACCAATGGTTCCTCAATGAGTTTTTGTCTACCGGACTGCATCACGTCCTTATCCTCTTCCCTGTATTTTTCCGCCAGTTCTCTCGGCCACAACTCCAAATCAGTCCTGCCGCCGATATCCTCCGGCCTGACACCACAGGCTTTACCGAAAGGCTCATTTACCGCGATATACCTGCTCTCTCTGTCTTTCAACCAGGCGATGTCGGGAATATTGTCAAGAATGGCTTTCTGTTGATGCTTTGTTTCTTGGAGCTTCTCTTCAATTCGCTTTCGCGCGGTAACATCGCGCAAAATACCATATGACGCAGTACCTCCTCGATATGGTACGTATGAAACAGACACCTCTACGACAATTTTTTTCCCGTTCTTTGTAAGCGCAATAAAGTCATAGTGTGGCTCTACGGGCTCGCCCTGCGCTATTTTTTTTATCCTTTCTTCAATAAAATGGCGGCTCTCGGGAGCAACAAGATTAAACATATTGAACTCAGGACGATTTGCCTCTTCCAACGTTATGTGAAAAATTTCGGAAAATTTCCGATTGAAATATTCGAACTTGCCCTCGAAAAGAATATATATGGCATCCTGAGATTGTTCGACTATCGACAAGAAAAGATTTTCTTCACGCTCTTTTTTCAGCAAATCTTTGTTATCCACTTTCGTGTGCCCCGTATCAGCATTTCACTTGAATCCTCGAGTCATTGACCCCTGAATCTTTAAGCTTCTGGTAACTCTTTCGCATATGAACCAATAATTATCAAATTATGTCAATGTTAAAAGATATGATCTAAGATTGGCCCTTTTGTTTTTCAGATTCAGTTTATTCCTGATATTGTTCCTGTGAAAATCAATTGTTCCTGGTGATGCATTCAGTAATTCCGCTATTTCCTTTGTTGTTCTCCCCTCTTTGATGAGATAGGCCACCTGTAGTTCTTTGGGGGTTAAGGTCATAAATTTAGAGGACAACCTCTGTGAAAAGGGAGATACAATTTCTTTCAAATTTGTCTCAACGATTCCTATGTACGCTTCGTCCTTCGCTTCCAAACTTCCTCTCTTTAACTTTTCAATGTAGGGCAAGACGAGATGCTTCACGTTCGACAGTGTCCTCTCTGCAAGCTCTTCCTTGTCCACCTCCCTCTGTTTCAGCAATACTTTGAGGGCCGTATTGAGTTCTTCTAAGTTGCGTGATTTGACCTCCAATTCCTTTTCTCTTTTTTTCAAGGCTCTCTCTGACCTTTTGCGTTCGGTGATATCTAAAATAGATGCGACGCTCTTTTTTGTTTCCGGGATGATGGCAATGGTCATAAACGCATCTTTGATATGCCCATCCTTGTCCACGAATTGAAACTCGTAGTTCCTTGGGGCGTCGTTCGGATCGATCCTTCTTGCACGATGATACTCGCGCATCTTTGGCAGGTCTTCTTCTACAACGAATTCCGTCCAACTCCTTTTACCCTCCATTTTTTCCCTGGAGATGCCTGACAATTTCTCGAACGCATTATTCACCAGCGATATTTTGGTATCTTCCTCGATGATCATTGTTGCGGCAGCAGTTGTTTCAAAGATCGACCGATACTTGATCTCCGATTCCCGCAATGCCTCCTCTGCGAATTTGCGCGTGGTTATGTCTCTCAACGAACCCAATATTTTTATGGGAATGCCGTTCTCATCAAAGACAAGCCGCGAGTATAAAGACACCATAAGAATCCTGCCGTCTCTGTCTTTCATCGCAATCTCGTAGTCTGTCACCACGCCTATTTTCCCAATGATCCTTAGAAATTCATCCCGTTCCTCCGGATATGCATATATGTCGTATACAGATGTTCCAATCAATTCATCACGAGTATATTTAGTAATCCTTTCAACTGATGGTGACAGTTCCTGGATGATTCCACCAAGACCGATCTCATAATAAATATCCTGGATATTTTCATATATATGTCTGTATTTTT
>JAFNGM010000272.1:24319-28167 GCA_017885225.1 Syntrophaceae bacterium
GCTCCTTCATGCACGCATTTCTTTAAACACAAGACGCGTACATAGAATAAAAAATCACTACTTTATTTCATTACGTTATTACACTATGACATAAAATAATTCAATTATTAGCAAATACCCGTGATGAAATTCCTTTTAATATAATGTTTACGCGAAGATATTTTTTTGGTATGAGCGTGATATCAAATAGAGAACAGAGGAATCATGAAAAGCAAAGAATCAGGCCCGGAGCGTGTGTTTATGGAGGACAAGCTAAAGGAATTATCAGGTCAAGGCGTGGAATTTGTAAAATACCAGTTTACGGACATGCAAGGAAATATGAGGGAAGTAACCTTGACCATCGGGGAAATTAAGGGACTCGGTTCGACCAGCGTTGACGGTTCTTCGGTTTTCGGTAAAATCATCCCGCCGACCGAAAGTGACATGCTCTTGGTTCCTGACTGTTCAACGTTAACCATGGTTCCCTGGTCGCGCGATACGGCCAGGGTTATCTGCAACGTTTTCTATACTCCCGACAGCGAGGGCGGAAAAATGANNCCCTTTTGAGGGATGCTGCCGCGGCATTTTAGCAGATGTCGAAAATCTGGCAAGAAAAGTTTTGATAAAACATCTGGACGAAACTTTTCCCAAAAAAAAGATTGACCAAGTCCATGTTCACTTCGCACCGGAGCTCGAATTTCTTTTGGGAAGACAGGATTATGATTGGGCCAACATTTATCTTGACCAGCACTTGGAAAATAACCACTACTTCCTTCCGCCACAAAGACAGATTGACGAAGTTCTGAAGGAAATAACCCGGGCGATCAAGGTTGTCGGCCTGAAAAGGGAGAAGTTTCATACGGAAGTGTCCACCCTGCAATACGAAATTGGTACGGGCCACGGTAATGTGATGTTTATTGCGGATAGAACGGTGGCGCTTAAGTACATCATTGAAAATATCGCTCAGATGCATGGATTAAGGGCGTCTTTTATCCCCAAATTCAATCGCAAGGTGAATGGAAGCGGCATGCATGTTCACCAAAACCTCGCAGTCACCGTGGAGAATCACGAATACAATCTTTTTTTTGATGAAAATGCCAATGACGGACTTTCAAAAATTGGTAGAGCCTATTTTGCCGGCCTGCTCAAATATGCTCCGGAAATCACCGCCATCACCAATCCCCTTCCGATTTCGTACAAACGTCTCGTACCTGAAAGGGAAGCGCCTACCTATATCTCCTGGGATTGGCTTAATCGAACGGCGCTCTGCCGCGGACATTCGCGAGGCACCCGCAAGGTGAGGGTTGAATACCGATCACCTGATCCCAAGTGTAATCCATATCTGGCTTTCGCCGCTATGCTTTCGGCGGGACTGGCAGGCATTGAGGAGAATTTAGAACTTGAACCCTGCGACAGCAGGAATTTCTACATTGATCACGAAGGGGTCAAGGAATTGCCGGGAAATCTCGGCGAAGCCCTCGATGTAATGCACCGCAGTTCGATGCTTCGCGCAAAAATGGGAAGTTTCATCATCGACACCCTGTATGATCTGGGCAAAAACATGTGGAAAGAATACTCCCAGGAAATCAGCAGTATTGACATTAAATACTATCTGTAGCCCATGCATTTTGTAAGAATATCTGGAGAATAGCCTTCCTTTTTACCATTCACCTCCGCAGTACACTACGGATAATCTTCGATTTCAAAGAATAATAATGTCACCCATTCGCTCGCTTACTCCGCAGCAATCTACAGGGAATGCACGCACTGCCGGTTTCAATCGCTTTTTAAGGCTTTTTCTTGGGGGGATTTTCGAACTTCTGCAGCGCTTCAAGGATTAGTCTGCGTATTGCCTCAGAGCGCGAGGGGACGCGGTTGCCATAACGATAATCATCGATCCGGCCGATAATATCATGATCCAATACGAGAATTATTTTAGGCTTATCAGTAGACATGGGATATATATAATATATTTTATATTAAATTGCAATAAAAAATATATTGACAATAATTTATATTAAGTATATATCATATATCACTAATATAAATGATAAAGAATATGAGAACCAGCAAAAGATGTAACTATTTGAATCCATTGATTTGTAATGCGGTTGCACCACGCGGAAGCGTCGACTTCCGGGTAATCATCGTGGAGGTATGAACATATGACTACAATTCTCGCCATCCTCTTTATAGTGTTCATATGGTCGCTCTGCCGTATCGGCAAGAAGCAGGAGCCAGGGATTCTGCGTATGGATTCGCACATGGCATTAGAATTGTCTGAGCACGTAATGGATTAAACAACGAAACATCAGAGCCCCTCTTAGACGCATACAGAAATATTCCAGAATACAAAAAAGTATCGAATCTGAGGGGGGATGACTACCTCGCGAAGACCAAAGAAAAGTAATTACGGCTATGGATTTTTTTCACTAAAACAGGGGTGGGTCACTTTTCGGTGATCACAGTGGGTCATTTTTAGGTTGTCATTTACAGTAAAGTTCTATGCGCACATTGCAACAGGAGGTTTTAGCGTTCTCGTATTAATAAGATTCCCTTATGAAGTTGTTAATGGAAGTTCCAGTAAGGAGGTAGAACCTGGAACTTCCATTCAACAGGAAATTAAGAGTATCCCGGGCATCATTTTCAAAAAATAATTTCTGATCTCAAATGTTCTTTTCTCAATGCATGCTTTACCTAAATGCATAGTGTATTGTGTAACTTCAAAAATGCTCCGAATTCCGGCTCTCTTATGTGGTTCATCACAGGTACATCCTTCCGTGGTCAAGAATATTTTGTGTGAGAATACCTTCTTTCTTGGAGTGAGGGATGCATAGAAATACTTTTCTCTTCCTTTTTTATGTCGAATTGTGGCTTAATTATCGAGTTATACAAAACACTATCGCAACATGTTCCCACAAATCCGCTGCCGAAGTACACGAGATGGACTTCTTTTTTACAGATAGAGCACATTATTGTCATGGCTTGTTCCTCTTCATCATTGCTATAGGTTTGTGTCCGTTCACGGCAACAAATAGCTACAAATCCTTGGCGCCAAAATATGGTTAAAGTCCCCCCAATCTATCCTCACTTTTTTTGTTCATTATTATCGCCTCTCCCTTTTTCATCGCATTAGACAACATGTAAAAACAGCCCGTGATATGATTCTGATTTGAAATTGGATCCTACACATAAATTTTATTATTTATTAAACTAAAAGAAGTTACTAAAAGGTTACAAGAAAGGAAAATACATGCTTGGCTAATAAGCTGATATTAAACGATAAAATAAAATCACAGGGTAATAAGACTAATATTTTGTCGACTGGTATGAGAGGTTTAATAAAAATCTTGAATACTGACTTAAAAAACACGCGGGAAAGGATAGACTTATTATTGATACGCAGGTAAATTACTACTTTGCTTCCATGATCTTCCTATAAATTGAGATCGTCAGCGTTTCCGGCTCGGTATCAAGCCCCTCCAGGAGAGCCTTACGGCAATTGTGATAGACTTTTATGGCTTCTGTGTGCATTCGCCTGTTTGAGTAAAGTATCATCAGCCTCTGGTATACCTGCTCTGAGAGGGGATCGATTTGAATAATCTTATTGTAACAGTCGATGGCAATCTTTGACGTGCCTCGCTTTTCTTGGATGTCTGCTATCTTATACAGGAGACCGATATATAATTTTCGTAATTCCTCTCTCTTTGTACCAATCCACGAAATGTATAGCTCTTCAGAAAAGAAATCTCCTTTATATAGATCTATCGCCTTATTATAGAGTACAAGAGCCGCTTCGATGTCTCCAGCTCTTTCATTTTTTTCACCTCGATGGTAAAGAGATAAAAAATCATTGAGATCGGTTTTGC
>JAFNGM010000273.1 GCA_017885225.1 Syntrophaceae bacterium
TGAAGAAAATGGGACTACCCGGCGATGTGGTCAGGAAAGTTGCCCTTGTATCGTATGAAGCCGAAATTAATATTGTTTCATATGCGAGGAAAGGTATGATCAGGCTTCGAGTTGTCTCTGATCGCATTATGATAGAAGCCATCGATGAAGGTCAGGGAATTCCCGATATTGAACTGGCTATGCAGCCAGGATGGTCAACAGCAAATCAGAAAACCAGAGAGATGGGATTCGGCGCCGGAATGGGACTATGCAATATTAAAAGTTTTTCTGATACATTTCATATCTCCTCCGAAGTCGGCAAGGGAACTCACTTGAAGATAATCATTAACACAAATAGCAGCTCTTTGCAGTAGCTGAGAGAAGGAGCCGATGACGTGGATTTGGAATCTGTCATCAAAGTCTTGAATTTAAAAGTAAGATCCGGCGAAGACAAGCTGAAAACAGAAGTTCGGGGAGGATACGCGGGAGATCTGTTGAGCGATGTCATGGCAAACAGCAAAGAAGGTGATCTCTGGATTACCCGTCAGGTTCATCAGAATATCGTTGCTGTAGCCAGTCTTAAAGAGCATGCCGGGATTGTTCTTGTCCAGGACAGTGAACCAGCAAAGGACACCCTCGAGAAGGCAATAAAGGAGGGAATCCCGATACTGGTATCCGAGCTGTCCGGGTTTGAAGTCACGGCCAGGATATACAACCTCCTTAAAAAGACCGATTAAAGCTTAAACAACAGAGAGAAAAGATTATTAATGATGGTCTTTTCTTTATGTGGATACTGAATCTTTATGCCCAGGGCTTTTCGCTGTGATCTTCATGTGCATACATGCCTTTCTCCCTGTGCAGATTTGGACATGTATCCGAGGGCCGTGGTTGAGAAATCAATAGCCGAACATATTGATATCATTGCGATTTGCGATCATAATGCCTCGGAGAATATGCAGTTCGTCTTGAAGTTAGCGGAGGGAAAACCCCTCACGGTTCTTCCGGGCATTGAAATAACAAGCAGTGAAGAAGTTCATCTGCTGGCTCTTTTTGATACATTGGCTGACCTGAAGAAGATCCAGGATATTATCTATAGTCATCTGTCCGGTACAAATCGTGAAGAAGTATTCGGCTGCCAGGCCATCGTGAACGATCAAGATGAGGTGGAAGGGTTCAATGAAAAATTCCTCCTCGGAGCAACGAAGCTCCCATTGCTTGAGATTATTCATCACGTACATAATTTCGGCGGACTCGCGATTGCGTCCCATATTGATCGCGAAAGTTTCAGTGTCATAAGCCAGTTAGGTTTTATCGACCCGGAGACTCCTTTTGATGCCCTTGAGGTTACGCGTCAAACGGGAATAAGACAGGCGAGATCAAAATATCGAGAACTTGCCCGTTATCCTTTAATCGAATCATCAGACGCACACTTCATCAAGGACATAGGACAAGGAGTTACGACCATCTTCATTGAAAGAGGAACGATTGCCGAGTTGAAAATGGCTTTTGAGCATCAGGCCGGGAGATACATTCAGGAGTAAAACATGCTCGAATTATCTCTCCATATACTCGATATCGTTGAAAATTCCACCCGTGCCGGTGCAACAAATACAGAAATAACGTTGGTTGAGGACACCTACAAGGATACATTATTTTTAGAAATTAAAGACAATGGTTCAGGGATGAGCGAGGATGTTCTAAAAAAAGTCCTTGATCCTTTTTATACGACAAAAACGGTACGCAACGTCGGTTTGGGCCTCCCGATGCTTGCTCAAGCGACAGAAAGAACAGAAGGTCATTTTATAATAGAATCGAAGGGAGGTGAAGGGACGAGGGTTGCAGCTTCATTTAAGCTAAGTCACATTGACCGACAACCCCTTGGCGATATCGCAAGTACTTTAGTTACGCTGATTGCCGGTAATCCTGATGTTGATTTCATCTATCGCCATCAACATAATAACCGGGAATACGTTTTAGATACGAATGACGTCAAGAAAGAAATTGATGATGTACCAATTAATCATGTAGAAGTCTTACATTTCATCAGGGAACATGTTCAAGAGGGCCTGAAGGAAATAGGAGCGGAAGCATGAATTATGTATTATCAAGGAGGAATTAGTGCATGAAAGCAAAAGCGGGAAATGTTGATATTGACATATCAAAGGAATTTACACCGGAACAACTCAAAAAGTTAGACGAAATCATTGCCAAAAATAAAGACAAAGCGGGGGCATTGATTCCTGTTTTGGAGCAGGCGCAGGGGGTGCTTGAATTTCTGCCAATGCCCATCCTGAAAATCATCGCGAGCGGGCTTAATCTGCCCTTAAGCCGAGTGTATGGAGTGGTGACGTTTTATTCATTCTTCACGATGACACCGCGAGGCAAACACACCATGCGCGTGTGTCTGGGCACTGCCTGCTATGTCCGCGGCGGTAAGGCCATTAATGATATTATCAAGAAAGAGCTTAAAGTAGAAGAAGGAGAAACGACCCCCGACAGGCTTTTCACGCTGGAAACAGTGCGTTGCGTAGGCGCCTGCGGATTGGGTCCGGTCATCTTCGTCGGCGAGAACGTCCATGGAAGGTTGAAACCGGCAAAGGTCAAGGACGTAATAAGTCAGTACAATTAATATGAAGGATGAGGGGAATATCTATGGCAAAATTAACGATAGCAGATTTGAAGAAAATCAAGGATAAGGTTCACTCGGAAACCTCATTGAGAGAGGGCGGTCAGAGAGCGAAAGTTACCGTGCACATGGGTACGTGCGGTGTTGCGGCCGGTGCGAGAACAGTGATGGATTCGTTGATGAGTGAGATCGCGGAAGCAGGGGTTGCAGATGTTATAGTGACAACATCGGGTTGTGCGGGGATGTGCAGCAAAGAACCCATGGTCACGGTAGAAATGATCGGGAAGGAACCGATCGTCTACGGACAAATGGATGCAAACAAGATGCGCCAGGTGTTCAAACGGCACATCCTGCAAGGAGAGGTCCAGAGCATGTTCGCGATGGCCCGGGGCTAAGGCACTAGGGATAATTGTGAAGGGTGCGATGAATGCCCCCTTATTGAATCATGATATAATTACGTGAAGGAGGATAGTATCCACATGAAAGTGTTTCGTTCGCATTTTTTGATCTGTGGAGGAACCGGATGTCACGCTTCCGGAACCCTTAAAGTGAAGCAGGCGTTGCAGGGAGAGATTGATAAACGGGGATTTTCAGATCAGGTGAAAATTGTTGAAACCGGNNATGAAAGCAGAGGACATGCCAGAACTGGTGGAAGAGCATCTCGTGAAGGGAAGAATTCTGGAGCGGCTTCTCTACAGAGAACCGATGACTCAAGAACTTATCCCCACTATGGATGAAATACCCTTTTTCGCCCTCCAGAAGCTCATCGTATTGAAAAACAGAGGCAGGATCGATCCGGAAAACATCGATGAGGCCATCGCCAGAGACGGTTACGCGGGGATGGTAAAAGCCCTGACGGAAATGACGCCTGAACAGATTGTGAAAGAAGTTCTCGATTCGGGTTTGCGCGGAAGAGGCGGCGCCGGATTCCCCACGGGTCTCAAATGGAAGTTCTGCGCCTCCCAGCCAGGTGATGTTAAATACATCCTGTGCAATGCCGACGAGGGTGACCCTGGCGCATTTATGGATAGAAGTGTCCTTGAAGCCGACCCTCATGCCCTCCTTGAAGGCATGGTAATTGCCGCGAAGGCTATCGGGGCCCATAAGGGCTACATATACTGCCGTGCCGAGTATCCCCTTGCCCTGCATCGCTTACAGATTGCAATTGACCAGGCAAAAGAATATGGACTTTTAGGAAATAATATTCTGGGTACAGGCTTTGATGTTGATATTGAGATTTACCAGGGCGCCGGAGCCTTTGTGTGCGGTGAAGAGACAGCACTCATGACATCCATCGAAGGCAAGCGCGGCATGCCGCGTCCGAGACCGCCCTTCCCGGCTATTTCCGGTTTGTGGCAGAAACCCTCCGTTCTAAACAACGTCGAGACCTTTGCCAATATCGGCCAGATCATTCTGAATGGTGCATCCTGGTATAACGCGATAGGCACCGAACGGAGCAAGGGGACAAAGGTCTTCGCCCTTACAGGCGATGTGAATAATGTTGGTCTTGTGGAAGTTCCCATGGGAACTACCCTCGGGCAGATTGTATTCGACATCGGCGGCGGTATTCCCGGCGGAAAGAAGTTTAAGGCGGCTCAGTTGGGCGGTCCTTCCGGAGGATGTATTCCCGTAGAGCACCTCAATGCTCCCGTCGATTTTGAAAGAGTTACCGAGCTTGGAGCAATTATGGGTTCCGGCGGGATGATCGTCCTTGATGAGGATAAGTGCGCCGTCGATATGGCCCGCTTCTTCATGGATTTCGTCCAGGATGAATCCTGCGGGAAGTGTACCCCCTGCCGTGAAGGGACAAAGAGGATGCTGGAGATGTTGACAAACATCACCAAGGGTAAAGGCAAGGAAGGAGATATTGAACTCCTCCAGGAAATGGCCGGCATCATTAAAAATGCATCCCTCTGCGGACTCGGGCAGACTGCCCCGAACCCTGTCCTCAGCACCATCCGCTATTTCAGGGACGAATATGAGGAACACATAAGGGATCATAAATGCAGAGCCGTCGTATGCTCGGCCCTCTTCAAGTCACCCTGTCAGCATACATGTCCCGCGGGTATGGACGTCCCCGCGTATCTCGCGCTTATCCGGGCGGAGCGCCTGAGCGATGCATATAAAGTCATGTTAAAGACAAACCCCTTCCCCTCCGTATGCGGGAGAGTGTGTGACCATAAGTGCCAGGCAAAGTGCCGCAGAGGCAACCTTGATGCGCCACTCGCCATCAAATTCCTGAAGAGGTTCATCACGGACAACGCACCGAGGCCGGTAACGGCAGCGGTTCCGGTAACCAGAAAAGAGAAGATCGCCGTTATCGGCGGAGGACCTGCCGGTCTCACAGCAGCTCGTGATCTGGCGTTGCGCGGATACAAAGTAGTTGTATTTGAAGAGCTACCCACAGCAGGTGGAATGCTTGGCTGGGCCATCCCTGCCTACAGGCTTCCCAGGAATACTTTAGCCAGTGAGATTAAAGACAATGTCGAATCACTGGGCGTGGAAATCAAATGTAATACCCGAGTGGGCAAGGACATTTCCTTTGAACAGGTAAACAAAGACTTCGACTACATCTTCCTGGCTACAGGAGCCCATAAAAGTCAGCCCATGGGCGTTCCCGGAGAAAACCTGAAAGGTGTCTTCGGTGGCGTTGAGTTCCTGAGAGATTTTAATGGCGATGAAGATGCCTGGGTGAGCGGCAAGAAGTCGCTCGGTTCAAAAGTGGCTGTCATCGGGGGCGGAAACTCAGCTATTGACGCTGCTCGTGTAGCTCTACGTCTTGGCGCGTCTGTTACAATCCTCTACCGACGTGAGAGAAGAGACATGCCGGCTGCCGAGGAAGAAATCATCGCCGCTGAAGAAG
Source organism: Syntrophaceae bacterium (assembly GCA_017885225.1). Lineage (GTDB taxonomy): Bacteria > Desulfobacterota > Syntrophia > Syntrophales > UBA2185 > UBA2185. The sequence continues at coordinate 5,469 of JAFNGM010000273.1, forward strand.
AAGGGATCAAGATTGAATATCTGGTCGCCCCCCTCAAGATTGACGAAAAGAACGGCAAGGTGAGCGGGATTACCTGTGAACGGATGAAACTGGGTGATTTTGACAAGAGCGGCAGGAAACGGCCCGTTTCCATCAAGGGGTCGGAATTTACCCTGAGCATCGATGCGGTTATCGCCGCCATCGGCCAGATTCCCGATCTGTCCTTCGTGCCCAG
>JAFNGM010000274.1:0-145 GCA_017885225.1 Syntrophaceae bacterium
GTTTACTGCGGAGAGCTTCAATCTTTTATATGGTATATGCACGAACAAAAACGATTTCTCTCACGAACATTGCCGGCACATCCACCCTGTGGGCGTGGCGGTTCATTGGATTGCTGAGAGTGACTATCGTGGAAGGAGAGAAAAA
>JAFNGM010000274.1:267-10091 GCA_017885225.1 Syntrophaceae bacterium
ATCAGGGAGGACCGTGGCCTCCCCATTGCGTCCAGAAAACACAGGGAGCAGATTTTCCCTTCGCACTGAAGATCCCTGAGGGGTTAATCATCATATCCAAAGACGCACAAAAAGATCACGAACAATATTCAACCTTGGGAGCGCGGGATTCGGAAGGTAATACAGAGAGCGATGTTATGAAGAAAAGGGAGGTCAGGAGAGTAGTTGTCGCCGGCCTGGCTACGGATTACTGTGTGCTCAATTCTGTAAAGGACATCCTTGCTGAAGGGTATGAAGTATATGTGCTCACCGATGCAATCCGCGCGGTGAATGTGAATCCCGGTGACGGAGAGGAAGCGTTGGAAGATATGGTTCGGGGCGGTGCGAAACTTATTACAACGGAAATGCTTGAAGAGAGAACATGAACCTGCTCACCAGTGCACTGTTGACCGATCTTTACCCGTTGGCCATGATGCAGGCGTACGTGGACAAGGGTATGCACGAAGAGGCGGTCTTTGAGTTTTACGTCCGCAGCCTGCCGAAAAGGCGTGGTTTCCTTGTCGCAGCCGGTCTTGAAACGCTGCTGACGTTCCTTCACGCCGCGGAGTTATTCACTTCTTCAGATGACACTGCAATGCCGCGCCGATAAATTTACTGAAGAGCGGATGNNCGCGATTTGAATTCGGGGTGAAACTGGCATCCCAGAAACCACGGGCTGTCTTTGAACTCCACCATCTCGACCAGACGCCCGTCAGGCGAAGTCCCTGTGATAGAGAGACCTTGTGCCGCGAGAATATCCCTGTAGGCGTTATTTAGTTCATAGCGGTGCCGGTGCCGTTCACTGATTTCACTCATGCCGTACGCATCAAAGGCGAAGGATTCGTTCTCTAACACGCAGGTGTATGCCCCCAGTCTCATGGATGCCCCCATTTCCGTAACGCTTCTCTGTTCGGGCAGGAAGTCAATCACCGGATGTGGCGTTTTCTGGTCAAATTCTGAGCTGTTCGCTTTTTCGAGTTTGCATACATGCCGGGCGAATTCCACCACTGCCAGTTGCATCCCAAGACAAATGCCAAAATACGGGATGCGATTCTCGCGGGCATATCGAATAGCCGTAATCATTCCCTCAATGCCCCTCTGTCCGAATCCCCCGGGGACCAGGATGCCGTCGGCGCCTTCCAGATTGTGGCCCAATCCTTCCTTTTCAATCTTTTCCGAATCGATGAAACGCAGATTCACGCGGCAGTCGTTGGCGATGCCCCCGTGTACGAGCGCTTCATTCAGGCTTTTGTAGGAATCAGTCAGATTTACATACTTGCCCACGATGGCAATACGCACTTCGTGGGTGGGCTTTTTCACTTTATGAACGACTTCTTCCCACGCCTCAAAGTGGGGCCGGCCGGTCCAGATGTTCAGAAGGTCGACGATTTTTTCGTCCACTCCTTCTTTGTGAAAGACGAGGGGGACTTCATACACGCAACTCACGTCCTTGGCGGTAAATACGGCAGCGACCTCTACATTACAAAAAAGAGCAATTTTTGCTTTAATTTCGTCGGAGAGAAAATTTTCCGTGCGGCATAACAGGATATCCGGTTGTATACCGATCTCACGGAGGGCCTTGACACTGTGCTGGGTCGGCTTTGTCTTCACCTCCCCGGCAGTTTTTATATAAGGGACCCACGTAAGGTGGATGAATATAGCGTTTTCCTTTCCTGCTTCGTTGCGGAATTGTCTGATCGCTTCCAGGAAGGGGAGGCTCTCGATATCCCCGACCGTTCCGCCGATTTCGATAATAGCGACATCAAAGCCGTCGGCGCAACTCCTGATATAATCTTTGATCTCATCGGTGATATGAGGAATAACCTGCACGGTCTTTCCCAGATAATCACCCCTCCGTTCCTTTGTAATCACGGAAAAATATACCTGGCCGGATGTCAAATTATTGCACTTCGCCATCCTGGTCGAGGTGAACCGTTCGTAGTGCCCTAAATCCAGATCAGTTTCCGCGCCGTCATCGGTGACAAAAACCTCGCCGTGCTGGAATGGGCTTAAAGTTCCGGGGTCGACGTTAATGTAAGGATCAAGTTTTTGATTCGTGACCCTGAGCCCCCGGCATTCCAGAAGGGCCGCGATGGAGGCTGCCGCCAATCCTTTCCCGAGAGAAGAGAGAACACCGCCGGTTACAAAAATGAATTTGGTCTTCATATGCACTCCCGTGTGATTGTTTCAAGAATCATCTGTTACCTCGACCCCTTGAATCCTGACTGAAGCATGGCTGGTTTTAATATAATGGTGGGAGGGTACACACCTGGAGCAAATGCATACCACATAAACTGAAAAATTTCATCACGAAAATGGCGGTATTTTGTCATGTGTATCACTTCGAAATTGTCAGGAGTATTTTTTGAAGAATATGACCATGGGGTATTCGATATCCATAGGATGGATTCCATCCATGTGAGTAAAGCTTTGAATCCTGCCGTGATGTCTGATATATTACTATCTTGTTGGAATTGATGACTGAAGGCAGAGGATAAAAATATCATAACGATGAACAGGAATGTCTGCAATGAAAGATAAAAAGCATAAGATTGTGACAATCGGCGGAGGAAGCGGGCAGTTCGCACTTCTTTCCGGCTTAAGAGATCTGGGGGGAATCGATATTACGGCAATTGTATCGATGGTTGACAGCGGAGGGAGCACNNCGCGATATAATCCGTACTATGTTGCTCAAAAGACTCACAGGAGACAGACGTTTGCGAGGACATAATGCGGGCAATATGCTTCTTACAATGCTTGCAGAGTATACCCGTAGCTTTGCCACGGGTGTTAAGGCGCTTTCTGAAATTCTTGATGCTCAGGGAACGATTCTGCCGGTTACCGTGGACAAAGCAACCCTCGTTGCCCAATTGACGGATGGAAGCCGCATATACGGACAGAAAGCGATCGACGTACCTCGAGAAACGCAGAGAGAGAAAATACAAGATATTTATCTCGTACCTCACCATCATGATACAATATCCGTGTATCCTCCTGTCATTGAAGCGATCAATAGCGCTGACTTCATATTTATAGGCCCGGGTGATCTCTTTACAAGCATAATCCCGAACCTTCTTGTGCCAGGTGTGAAAGAAGCAATTCAGGAAACAAAGGCGAGAGTATTTTATATCGTCAACATCATGACTAAGTATGGTGAAACAGACACATTTAAGGGATATGACTTTGTGCGAAGTATTGAGGAATACATTGGGCGCGCCATTGATGGAGTAATCTATAACACGATGAAACCGGCACAAAAGATTCTCGAACAATACAAAGAAGAGAAGGCGGAGTTTGTTGAAATCGATGAGAATAGGAAAGTATGGAGAGATCGAAAAATCTATTCATTAGACTTGCTGAGTGTGACAGGCGGCATTGTGCGTCATGACTCGAACAAGCTGGCATCACTGATATCGGGGATAATATCTTCCTGCCGGCGTTAGTACCTTTCAATATCAAACTACTTTCAGTGTTGCAAAATAATCACTGTTATAGTAGGAAACTGCATTATTTTATCCGAACATAATCAAAATTAAAGGAGAAATCTATATGGGGAAATTATTTGGAACCGACGGTGTCAGAGGAGTTGCCAATGAATATCCCATGACGGCGGAAATGGCGCTCAATATCGGAAGGGCGACAGCCCATCTGTTCAAACGGAAGGGTCATGCCCCCAAGATTCTCATTGGAAAGGATACGAGACTCTCCGGGTACATGTTTGAGAATGCACTCGTTTCAGGTATCTGCTCGATGGGTGTCGATGCCATAATGGTTGGCGTAATCCCCACGCCGGGCATTGCTTTTCTCACGAGCAGTATGAGAGTAGACGCCGGGATTGTCATATCGGCTTCACACAATCCCTTTCAGGATAACGGAATAAAGATTTTCTCCGATGACGGTTTCAAACTTCCCGATGAAAAGGAACTTGCCATTGAAGCGATGATATTCGCCAATAACATGCAGAAACTTCACCCTTCTCCAAGTGAGCTGGGAAAAGCATACCGCATGGATGACGCCAGAGGGCGTTATATAGTCTTTTTAAAGCACTCTTTTCCCCGGGAATTTACCCTGGAAGGTACGAAGGTTGTTCTCGATTGCGCAAATGGTGCAACTTACAGGGTCGCTCCGGACACATTCTTCGAACTTGGGGCGGAGGTTACAACCCTCTTCGATGATCCAGACGGGAAAAACATCAATGTCAAATGCGGCTCTCAGCACCCGGAAACACTGGCCGCCGAAGTTTTGAAGAAAGGGGCCGATGTAGGATTTGCCTTTGACGGAGACGGCGATCGTCTCATCGCGGTGGATGAGAAGGGAGCGGTTCTCACGGGCGATCAGATTATTGCCGTCTGCGCCAACGTAATGAAGAAGGAAGGCTCCCTTACGAATAATCTCGTGGTCAGGACCGTGATGAGCAATATCGGCCTTTCCGTTGCCCTCAAGAATATGCAGATTGACTCGGTTATGACCAAAGTAGGAGACAGGTACGTTCTTGAAGAAATGCAGGCAAAAGGCNNCTGCAGGTTTTATCGGCCATGAAAAAAGAAGGGAAACCGTTATCAGAGCTCGCGAAAATCATGCAAGTATTCCCACAGTCCCTGATCAATGTCGATACCAAATCGAGACCGGAAATATCGACGGTGCCGGAAATCGTTTCGGCTATCAAAGCAGTCGAGAAAAAACTTGGGGATAAGGGCAGGGTTCTTGTCCGGTATTCGGGAACACAAAACATGTGCCGTGTCATGGTCGAAGGGCCAACCAAGGAGGAAACTATTGAATATTGCAAACAAATTGCCGATGTAGTACGGGCTAAACTTGGTTAGTATCACGGTAGATCAGGAGGAATGTATGCCGTTCAAAGTGATTATCACGCGGGATTTCGAACAGATGAGCGAATTTGGCGCGGGTCTTGTCATTGAAAACATCAGGCAGGTTTTACACAGTAAAGATACCTATACCCTCGGTTTAGCTACCGGGAATTCTCCGACGGGTTTGTATAAGCATCTGGCCAGAGCCGCCAATGAAGGGCTCTTTGATAGTTCAAGGATTCAGAGCTTCAATCTGGACGAGTACATCGGCCTTCCGGGGGAAAATGTCCAGCAGAGGGCCCACCATCCCGAAGGTTATGGCTTTTTTATGATCCAGGAGTTGTTCGGTCTCCTCCGGCGGAAGTTTAAGGAAACAAACGTTCCCTGGGGAAACCTGATTGATCAGGCGAAACTTATCAGTGAGCTTGAAGCAAATCCGGCGGATTGGATGGCTGAAGGCGCCGACAAGGGGAAGGCGATTATCATAAATCCGGAGGCGAAATCTGAATATCTCAGATGGATTCGAACATCTATCCTTGACGCGTATGCGGAAAAGATTTCAGGATACGGCGGCATTGATCTCCACATTGTTGGCGTCGGTGGCCGCGGGCATGTGGCCTTTCATGAATCGGGTATTCCCTTTGAGGGGAATGGGATGCTTCTGGTAAAGCTGGATGACAATACGGTAGAAAACGCCGTCAAGGACGGCCATTTTATGAGTATAGAAGAGAGCCCATCCTATGCGATCTCCATGGGGGCGGAACTGGTCTATCAGGCCCGAACGGTTATTCTGCTGGCCAACGGATCCCGCAAGATGGAGCCCATTGCCGAGTCCCTTTTGAACGATCCGACTCCTCTGGTACCCATATCCTATGGAAAGATTTACGCGAAACAGGGAGGCCGCATGATTTATGTCATTGATAGGTCCGCGGCGGAAAAGGTGCTCCAAAACGCGGACGCCGTCAGGCGGCAGGGGATTGAGATAGAGGATGTAAGCCGCGCTTAATTTTCCCCGTAATAATTTCCACGGCTTCTCCCATGAGGGTCTCAATGGGAATATCTACAAGATAGCCGTCGTCCCATGGGAGATTATATTCGTTAATGAGATTGCGGATATCGTTGAACCGGTCTCCAAGGATATCGATCTTTTCTCTCAATAACAGGTTTTCGTTGAACGCCGCATGCATCAAGATGAGAGACTCGATGCCGGGTTTTTTGCTCAGAATGGGAATGATAACAATGGGCGCCTCATCGGACTTACCCTGCCCCACGTAAAGTTGTCCTGTCCGGGCAATCGTTTTCTTCGTTCCCATCAAGATGGCAGAGGTCTCCACCCGGGAGGGCATCGTGAGAGAAATTCCTCCTCTTTTCTCGATAGTAATCGTCGTATTGTCTGCGGGAGTGCCATCCGCATCCAGGTTATCGATGCGGTAGAGCGTGTAGCCCCGGATATCCCTGATGGCCTTCTGGAGTCGGTTGATGGCAATAATATTGTTGCTTGTCAATGATTTAGTGGAGATAGTGAGGGTCTTAAGAAAGTCAAAGATAATGCCCTCAGGCAGTTGCTCCTTCCTGCTTGTTCCCACAGTTACCGTTTTGGCCTGATGCCGGATGGCGTCAATGGGTCTGGAAAGCTCATCTACCGCATGGCCGAGCGTCACATCCATAAGATCAATGGGAGAGAGCATCTCATCTTCTTCTACAAAATCCTGCCAGAAATCTTCAAGGGGCAGTTTCCCGACGGCGTATTTCAGAAGGAGGGTAAGATCGGATATAGTCCTTATGCTGGTAACGGAAAAATCTCCCCCATTTCTTCGTTCATTGAATGTTGCGGAAAAATCCCGGATCATCCGGCGGAACTCTCTGTCTGCAATCATTTCATAGAAGGAATGGTGCCGTTTTCTCTCCTCCGTCATTTTTAAATTCAACTTATTTTTGAATTCCCGGAAAAACTGGGCTTCCGTATCGATCCGACAAGCCGCATAATATCCCCAAAGATGTCCCGCCAGGGTGTTGAGAATCACGGGCAGAGGCATACGCGACCTGGGAACTTCAATCACGACATCGGCTATACCATGAAATCGATCCTCTCCTTCATCCACAAAGACGACAACACCCGCCTTATGGGCCTTGAAGATCGCAACGTCTTTGACGACATCTCCGGCAACCGTTTCCGGATTTCCCGCGGCGCATACAATAATCAATGGTTCCGCAGAGAGATCAATGTGCTTTTTATTTTCTATAATATCCGAAGATATTGTTTTATAACATAATTCGCTGAGTTTAATTCGTATTTCGTCTGCTGCCGCCTTGTTCGGTCCGCTCCCCACAACAGCCCAATAATTTCTTTGCCTTGCCATCTTATCGACGGAGCTTTTGATGTGCTCTCTCTTCTCTATGACCTTCATCATCATGTGGGGGACCTTCTCGAGGTTGAGAAGTTCCTCTGCGATGAAATCGTCGGGGAGTGTGTGAAGAATTTGTGCGAAGTACAGCGCCAAAACATGTCCGGCTATAATCTGGGAGTAAAAAGCCTTGGTTGAGGCAACAGACATTTCAATATCCCTGCCGTCGCTTGTGTAGAAAACACCATTTGCTTTGGTAGTGATATCGGATTGCCTCCTGTTTACGATGGCAATAACTGTTGCTCCCCTTTCCCCTGCCATAGCCACGGCGCGATTGGTGTCTGTTGTCGTGCCCGATTGAGTGATTGGAATAACAAGCGTGTCACGTAAATCATCTTTCAGGAAAAAGCCACTCAACTCGGAAGCGACTTTCATTTCAATCCTGATACCGGCGCCTTTCAGGTACCGCTCTAATCCATCGGCGACTGCCATCCCTGCGACAGCGGCGGTGCCATGGCCGATCACAACAATGTTTCTGATTGCACCGCGGATACATGCGTCTCTTGTTGCATCCGGTACAATGTCCTGACCGATATTAAAGATAACGGCATTTTTCCCGCTTCCGTTTTTATAAATGCGGTACTTTCCCCGTAAGGTCTTTCTCACGGACAGCGTTGATTCGGATATTTCCTTCATGAAATAGTGCGGGTAAGCGCCCCTGTCAATATCGCGCGTGGTGATTTCTGCCTTTTGCATGCTGTTCTCGTCAACGGGCAGAGAGGTTCCGTCATAAAAGAACGCCTTAATTCCCGAAATGCCTCCCTCGGAATCCTGGTCCAGGACAAATACCTGGCCTGCTGTTTCCGGGGATCCCGCTGAGGAGGGTTTTTCTCCGTCCATCTTGATAAAATAAGGAGTCCCTTCAACAATGCCATACAGTTCAGATGAAAAGCTGTAGTGATCAGGCGATATCCCCACATAGATGGACTGTCCGCTCCCCTTGAGGGCAAGGAATGCCTTCCCGGGTTCCGTGTTGCTCACCACGGCAATGGCATGGGAACCTTCAAAGTCATTGACTGCCAGTCTGAAGGCTTCCGTCATATTATGCCCGGCATGAAGATACTTTTCGATCTGGAGGGGTATGATCTTCGTATCCGTCGTAATGTCCGGCGCGATGGAATTACCTCCCGATTCAAATTCATTCCTGAGAGCCTGATAGTTGTCAATATCCCCATTCAGGACAACGCTGATGAACCAGTTTCCCTTACCGTAAAAGGGATAATTTTTTATCAGTTCCGGCCACGTAATACTATAGGCAGCCATGTCTTTGGTGAGCGTAAAGTTATTGATGGGGTGACAGTTTTCATCGGTTATGGAACCTACGGATGCCCAGCGAGTGTGGGTCATAAATGTCTCAAATTCTGTGTCGAGTCCGGAAAACTCGTACAATATTCTATCCTGGGAGATATGTTTCCGTAAATCTCTGACATTCTGGCCTAACTCACCGATTATTGATGATGTCTTATAGACAAAAGACATGGTTATTCCACTGTTTTTGGGTGACATTTGGGGACAGAGATAAATGGAGCCGTTCATTAAATCCCCTGCGCAAATCCTCTTTGAAAAAGCATCATACAGGCCTTTGTCGTGGAGGGTGCCCTGTATCTTTTCAAAGGCCGCGCGATCGGGGAGGGAAAAGGATATCTGAATGCCCGCCGAATCTCTCCCTCTGACCTCTAACCTGTCAAGACAATTCATGAGAAAATTGATATTTCTGTACTTTTGGTATGATTCGGGACGGAGTTGATTGACGTTGTCCAGTCCTGTGAGTGATGCAATTTTTTCAACATTTCCCAGGATGTCCTTTTCAAGACTCCATATGACATCCTTCATGAGAATGAGCCTGCTGTTTATAATTTCAATATCGGCTGATTGAAAGTGACCGGCCTTCTCTTCAAGTATCTTTTCTTCCTCCACGAGGAACGCTTTCATTTCTTCTATAATGCCGTGAAGCCGCGATTTCTTATCCCGGTGGAAGAATATCTGCTGCGTGGGGATGTCTCTTTTTTGCTGAAGAAGAACTTCTTCCAGCTCTTTTTGTTTGCCTCCGCCGTTGAGATAGTCCGTGGAGGTGATCAAGCCGGAAAGGAGGGACTTCATATCTCTTTGCTTTATTTCCTGAAAGAGCCGGATAAATTTTTGATCGTATTCTGCGTCTTTTGGTTTCTCACCTTTCTTTACGGCCAGGACACCGGCGAAACCGCAGAAAAAAGTGCTTTGAAAGAGGGGAAATAACACGATTGAGTGCGGAGGCACCGTGCGTATATCAACGCCGATGTATATCTTCCAGCGCTTCAGCGAATCAATTGTGTCTGTGCACCATCGTGTGATCATACTCATACGCAACAACTCTTATATAGTTTCTCCAACGTCTTTGATTTCCTCAGGAATTAATAGATGGCAACATGTCGAAAACGGCATTGGTGATATGATCCACGATATTCTGAAGCCAGACAGTCCCAAGCATAGATGTGTTTTTGTCCAGGCCTTGAATGACTTTTATATAATCATCTTCTTCTTTCATTTTATCGTGAATGATTGCAACAAAACGATCCCTGTTTTTTATATTGACGGTTTGTTCGTGTTTTCCCGT
>JAFNGM010000274.1:10143-12945 GCA_017885225.1 Syntrophaceae bacterium
AGCGTATCCTGGACTCCTTCATAGAGTTCCTGCCCCATATCATGACGCTGAAAGAAAGGTTGGCGAACATGAGTGTACCACTCTTTGAGGGCCAGAAGATTCGCAACATAATACACATTATTATTGATCCTCCTCTTGACGCTGCCATAGTATCCCGCGAGAAATTCAGTTTCACGAAGAGACGCATCTCCCTGCCATAGCAGTTTGCCCCCTTCAGGACAATCCTCCCTGTACACAGTGCCCGCGGCAATTACCGTACCGTAGCCAATTCTGGAAGGTCCAACCAGGCCTCCCTGACCTCCCAAAAATATCGGCGCCTGGTTTATCATCACTCCTCTGGGAACGTCGCCGATAAGAGACGCCGTCGCTTTATCCTGATTCGGCGTGTAGTTGAAGTGAATGTAAGAGCTGCCTACTTCACTGTGATTTTTTCGGCTCGTTCCGCCTGCCATGAAACAATCACAGAAGTTGATCAAACTGCCTAATGTGACAAAGGGGAAAAGGATCGTCTGCTTTATTCCAACGGTATGGCTTCCGTTTGCCTCTTCCTCCAGAATACATCCCTCCCTGACCTGGGCGCCGCTTGCCATGTTCGCCTTTTCAAGAAAGACCGACGATGAAAAGAAGCCCCCTTTTAATTCAACGAAAGGACCTATTCGACAATCAATAACGGTAACCGGCGCTTCATATCCCAGTTTTGATCCCCGGGAGACAAGGGTTTTTGCTCCATAAAGCTTCGTCCCGGGAAAAAGCACCACACCATGAGCGGAAATCCTGTCTATGTTTATTTCTTCCCCAATATCTACAGAAAAAGGATTGGGAATACGGACACCCTTTTCCAAGAGCGTTATTACTTTATCCGATAATTCAACTTTTCTTTTCACACTTCATCCCCATCTTCGCCATTTTTTTCTGGAACGTATTCCTGTTGATTCCAAGATAGTTGGCGGCGGTGATTTTTACGTTGCCGTTGCGTTTGAGGGCAATCCGAAAAAGACACCTTTCCACCATGGCCAATACTTCTTCGTACACCCTGCTCTTCCCTTTTTTCCCTTCACCAGTCGAACAGAGAAGCGTTGCAATGTCTTCCAACGTTTTTTCGATAGTCTCTTCCACAATCGAAGGTGTCGTGGTACGAACGCTTTTATCTGAGGCAGCAGATTTTGGCTTTTTTCTCGACTTCATGATGACCGTGGGCCCTTTCTTTCGCATTTGTAATGAAGAATCCTTTAAAAAACAAACAGCTTACTCGCGATGATTCCCAGGAGGACGATGATCGTAAATAATATCATGACAATATCAGAAATATTTTTCGCAGGGTGCTCGTGCTGTTTCCTGACTTCTTCTTCCACTTTTTCCTTATCGAGGTGGATGATAATGTCGCCAATGAGGCTCGAATAGTTCTCATAGGCGTTCGATAAAATATAGAAACCCTTTGCCGTAGTCAACAGGAGATATGATCTTTTTCGAAGGATCATCGCACCGACGTGGGTAATATCCTCCCAGCGCAGTTCTTTTTTCCGGAAGACCTTTCTGATCATAATGCCCTGTTCTCCTGTGCTCACCTTGCGATACAGGGATTCGACATACACATAGAGGACGGGTATAAAAATAATGGTGAATACTTTCTTCTCCAAAGGAGAACCCTTCAGTAACAGCGACAGCAGCAGGAGAACAAGGAAGAGAAAAACAACGAGAGAGAGAGGTATCACAAATGATCTTTTGATTCTATATATGTTTTGGTACATACCGCGAGACTTTTCTCTAGTGTACGCAAAGGATTCTTGGCAACGTCCAATGCTTCCCGCCTTTGTTGTTTATCCATCTCTCATAAAGGCGCCGCTTTTGCCGCCGCGTTTTGAGAGTAATTTGATGTCTGTAAGAATAATGTTCTTATCGGCAGATTTGCACATATCATAAATTGTCAGGGCCGCGACACTGACAGCCGTCATGGCCTCCATCTCCACACCTGTTCTCCCCACGTTTCTCACTGTTGCGTGAATAGTAATTTCACCGAGGGCTTCGTTCGCGGTGAACTCGACGTCGACTCCTGTGAGTTCTAAAGGATGGCACATGGGGATCATGTCGCTCGTCTTCTTCGCCGCCATGATTCCCGCAATCTTTGCCACGGCATACACGTCCCCCTTCGGTATTTTCCCTCTCTCAATGAGTAAGATGGTATTCTTGTGCATGAGGACTTTTCCATGGGCGATGGCCTCCCGCGTGGAGACGTCCTTCGCCGTTACATCAACCATCTTCGCTTTCCCTTTTTCATCAAGGTGGGAAAATTCAGCCATTTTTTTATTCCTGCGTGTTGTTGAGAATATTCGATCCGAGTCTTTGCATAATCACTCCGGCAAGGGGAAAAGATATTTCTATGGAGAATTCATGCCGAAGTTAGCATAGCCCATGTGCTCAGTCAAGAAAGTTAAGAAAAACTTTTTAAGGAAAAAATCCCTTGCCATAGAGGGACTTATTTTATACTATTTCCGCCCACTCATAAAAAACCGTGAGCCTGTCACACGTAAAAAAAAGTATTCAGGGAGTGCGGGTTGATTGTAAAGGTCATAAGCAGCACCGTCATCGGCATAGATGCGTATCCGGTTGATGTCGAAGTGGATATCTCCCCGGGCCTTCCTCAATTTTCCACGGTGGGACTTCCGGATGCCGCCGTCAAGGAAAGTAAAGACAGGATCAAAGCGGCGATAAAAAATTCCGGTTACAGATTTCCCAGGAACCACGTGACGGTGAATCTCGCCCCTGCGGATATTAAAAAGGAAGGAACCGGTTTTGATCTTCCCA
>JAFNGM010000274.1:13022-24025 GCA_017885225.1 Syntrophaceae bacterium
AGGGGTATCATTGTGGCAAGGGAAAATGCTCATGAGGCTGCCATGGTGGAATCTCTCGATGTTCTTCCCGTTGATACCCTCTCCGATGTTGTGGAATTTCTTAACGGCAGAAAAGAGATAGCACCGTTAGCGCTCGACATCACTGATATATTTACTAAATGCCTCTCCTATCCATGCGACTTCAGCGAGATTCGCGGACAGGAACACGCTAAGAGAGCACTGGAAGTTGCCGCCGCCGGTGGGCATAACATTATTATGATCGGTCCCCCCGGTTCGGGAAAAACCATGCTGGCCCAGAGACTCTCGACTATACTTCCCGAGATTACCTTTTCTGAAGCTGTTGACATAACGAAAATATTTTCTGTTGCCGGGCTCCTCGGGAAAAAGAACACAATAGTAGGAACACGGCCATTTCGCGCTCCCCACCATACCATTTCCGATGCCGGTCTTGTGGGAGGGGGCCATATCCCCCGACCCGGGGAAATCAGCCTAGCTCATAAGGGAGTCCTGTTTCTTGATGAACTGCCGGAATTCAGGAGAAATGTCCTCGAGGCCTTGAGGCAGCCCTTAGAGGATGGGCATATAACCATCACGAGGTCAGCCTCTACCGCCACATATCCTGCGCAATTCATGCTGGTAGCGGCGATGAATCCATGTCCCTGCGGCTATTACGGCGATCAGACCAGGGTGTGCAGGTGTACGCCACAACAGATCCGCCAGTATCAGGCACGGATATCGGGACCTCTCCTTGATAGAATAGATATTCATATCGAGGTTCCCTCTGTGAGGTATAAAGATCTGGCGGGAAAATCTTCCGGTGAATCATCGGGTATGATCAAGGGGAGAATTGAAGGGGCCAGACGTATACAAAACAGAAGATTCGCGGGTGAACGCACACAATTTAATGCCCGGATGTCGGACACGCAGATAAAAGCATTTTGCAGCATTGACGATGATTCTCAGAAGCTCATGGAGATGGCCATAGAAAAACTCGGGCTCTCCGCCCGTGCCTATACCAAGGTACTAAAGGTCGCCAGAACCATCGCGGATTTGGATGAAGAGGAGAAGGTGCTCTCCAACCATGTCGCTGAGGCCATCCAGTATAGAAATCTTGATAGAAAAATGATTTAGTGATAAGAACCGGTGTCAATTGGTTTTTTAATTCATATGGGAGAGGAGCGTATGGAAATCAGGATTGTGAAAGTTGAACCGGCGAAAATGAAGCCGAAGCCTGCCGATGAGTCTAAACTTGGATTCGGGAAAATATTCACTGATCATTTCTTTACCATGCAGTACCATGCGGACCTCGGCTGGTATGATGCCATGATAGAACCCTACCGGCTTATATCGCTGGAACCCACTGCCTTGTGTTTTCATTACGGACAGGAAATATTCGAGGGGTTGAAGGCGTACAGGGGGAGAGATGATCAAATCTTTCTCTTCAGGCCTTATGAAAATATTAAACGCATGAACGATTCAGCCGACCGGCTTTGTATGCCAAAGATCGATCCGGAATTGTTTATGGACGCCCTGAAAAAACTCATCCTCATTGAGAAGGATTGGATTCCGCGAACCCGTGGGGCATCGCTCTATATCAGGCCGACGATGGTTGCGACGGAAGCGGCTCTGGGTGTGCACGACTCCAATGCATACCTTTTTTTCATCATCGTGGGCCCTGTGGGTGTCTACTATCCCCAGGGCTTCAGTCCAACCAGCATGTATGTGACTGATGAATATGTCCGGGCTGTGCGCGGAGGCATAGGATACTGTAAGGCTGCCGGCAATTATGCGGCCAGCCTCCGGGCGAGCAAGGTGGCCATGGAGAAGGGATTCACACAGGTGCTGTGGCTGGATGCGATCGAGAGAAAATATATCGAAGAAGTGGGGACAAGCAATGTCTTTTTCCTCATCGGGGAAGAGCTGATTACACCGCCCCTCGGGGGAAGCATCCTCCCTGGGGTCACGAGGAATTCCGTAATTCAGATGGCCAGAACATGGAACATTCGTGTTTCCGAGAGGCCTATATCTATCGATGAGCTTTTGGATTCATCTGCCAATGGGAGCCTGAAGGAGGCATTTGCATCCGGAACGGCGGCAATCGTTTCCCCGATCGGAAAGATTTCCTACAAGGGAAGGGCGATTATCATTAATAATGAAGAAACAGGGACTCTTACAAAAAAATTATACAATGAAATACTACAGATACAATACGGCGAAAAAGATGATCCCTTTGGGTGGAGAATGCCGGTCTCGGACTGAAACATATACTTTTGATGAATAAACCTCTCGATACGTGGACTTGGAATTGAAATCCACAGACATGTGGAAAAGGTTGTTGATAAACATGTTGATACCAATCGTAAGTATTCAATTGTGACAATTTTCTACCTCACTGCATACTCTTTGGGCAGCGTATAATTGCAACAAATACAATATGTTACTTAAGCTTCCTTTGATTCCTGCTACTTATTGAGTTCTCTTGAGAAGAGATAAACTTCTGGAAAAAAATGTGCCATTTTTTCACTTTTTTTACATTAAAAAATACTAAAATAGTGCATGCGCGGCGGTGCGGTTATGTAATCACCATGGCAGGCATTATTTTCTCCCTGCTCCTTATTGCCGTCACGTACACCCATGCGGAACTTATGCCTCTCGAAGAGTTAATTGCAAAGGCTCAGGAAAGATATGAAAAATCAGAAGACCTTAAGGCACGTTTCATTCAGGAAGCGACGATCAAAGCGATGAACAAAACGGATCGTGAAGAAGGGATTCTCTATGTGAAAAATCCGAAGAGAATGCTGTGGAACTACTCGAAGCCAAAGGCAAAAAAATTGATAATCAATCCTAAAAGGGCCTGGTTGTATATTCCGGACGATCGTGTGGTCTACATACAGGACGCGGAAAATGTCTATAAATCCAAACTCGCCGTCAAGTTTCTCTCCGGCATAGGCAAGCTGGGTGAGGATTTCCATATAGGCTATGCCAAGCCCGATGCGGTTGACGGGAAAGGAAATTTTCTTCTTACCCTTGTTCCCAAAGTATCCGATATGGGAATTGATACATTACATCTGACCATAGACAGGGATAATTTCCAGGTTATCCAGTGCAGTTTTATGGACTTTTATGGTAACGCTACCCGTATACGGCTCATGGATATAAAAATTAACAATAACCTCTCCGATAAGCTGTTTCACTTCAAGCCTCCGGCGGGAGTGGAAGTGTTCAATATGCCATAACTGAGGGCATCACTGTTACTTTAGTTCCATCTCCGAGAAAGTTGCTTTTTTTAGGGTTTAAGGGGTTATTGCAAATAGGGTTCAAGGATTCAAGGGGTTAAGCGCGAGGGTGTTTTTTATGCATTTCACTCGAATCCTTGACCCCTTGGCCCCTCGAACCCATTTATCAACTTAATGGCATAAGAACCTTTTTCTCTCTATGTGCCTTCCGGAGGATATTGCTTGTTACGATTCACATTTGATGAAACGACATGCATGGACATTGAGAAGGCACTGGGTTTAGAGTGGCTGGAAACCAATGGGCTCGGCGGTTATGCTTCCAGCACGATTCTGAGCTGCAATACAAGGAAATACCATGGCCTTTTGGTTACGAATCTGAGAATGCCGAAGGGAAGGCATGTCCTTCTTTCATGGCTTGAGGACTCGATTTCCCTGAGAGGGAGGGAATACTTTCTGTCATGCTGTCAATATCCGGGCGTGTTTTTCCCTCAGGAAAAACATTATCTCAAGGAATTTTGCCTGGCTCAGTCTCCCCGGTTTACCTATGAAACTGATGATTTTCGCATTCATAAAACGATTTTAATGATTCATGGCGAGGATCGCGTCCTCATAAAGTACGATATTGAGCATTGTACCGCGCCAGGTGTTCTCAGCATTAAACCGTTCATCGCCTACCGTGGATATCATACACTGACCTCACAAAACATGTATCTCCATACAAAGACGTGCGCGATAGAGAACGGATTTAAAATTACGCCGTATGATGGCATGCCGCATATTTTTATGCACACAGATGTGAAGTCGCAATTCCATTTCTCTCCTGTCTGGCATAATAACTTTGAATATCGGGTAGAAAAAGAAAGGGGATTTGATTGGCAGGAGGATCTCTTTCGTCCCGGCACCTTTGAGATGCCTGTGAAAAAAGGAAGCAGTGTCATTCTCTCCGCGTCGCTTGATCTCTGTGAGGAGGAATTAGAGGAGATATGGAGCGCAGAAACGAGAAGGCGTGGTCATGAGGCGGCGGAAACTGAAAAAATTGCGGTGAATTTTAACAATGAAGAAGATAATGTTCATGTCCGGAATCTGATTACGTCAGGGCAGCAGTTCCTGATTAAATCACCATCGGGCCGACCGTCACTTATCGCCGGGTATCACTGGTTCGGTGACTGGGGAAGGGATACGCTCATTTCCCTGCCGGGGCTGACATTCTGCAGCGGCCGTATCTCGGAGGGGATTGCCATTCTCGCTTCACTCGGTGCGCATGAAAAGAACGGCATCCTGCCTAACTATTTCTCCGACGATGAGACCGAAAATGCCTATAATACGGTGGATACCTCCCTCTGGTATTTCTGGGCTGTTCAGCAGATGTTGAAATACACGGGCGATATCGGGATCACTGAGAGTCAAATGTGGCCGGTCCTGAGAAGAATTCTGAGGGGATATATGGATGGAACCGTATTCAATATCCATATGACGGAAAATGGTTTACTTCACGCAGGCGATAAAGATACCCACCTGACATGGATGGATGCGACAGTACGTGACAGACCCGTTACCCCGCGATGGGGCTATGCCGTAGAGATAAACGCCCTCTGGTACAATGCCGTCTGCTTTGCCCATGAACTTGCCCNNCGGGCCGTAAGACCCAATCAGATTCTGGCTGTTTCGCTCCCCTATTCACCTTTGGAACCTTTTCAAGGGAAAGGTGTAGTTGAGAAGGTCAGGCAACACCTGCTCACTTCAGTGGGGCTCCGAACCCTCTCGCCGGAGGATCGGCATTACAGGGGCTGTTACGAAGGCGACGGTTCTGCCAGAGACGCAGCATATCACCAGGGCACGGTGTGGCCCTGGATGCTCGCGCATTTCGGTGAAGCGTACCTTAAAGTTGAAAATGATAGGGCCGAAGCGAAGAATTTTCTTATCGCTCTCATACGGACATTTGTAAACCGGCATATGAGAGAGGCCGGCGTAGGGTGTGTGTCGGAAATCTTTGACGGCGATGCTCCCCATCGCCCCAACGGATGCATTTCACAGGCCTGGAGCGCGGCAGGCTTAATCAGATTGTACACCCTTCTCAATGAGATTCCAGATTGAAGAACAAAACCATTCCATTCATTCTCCCTTTCGTAAAGGGAGACCGAAAGGGATTTGCGAAGGGAATGAAAAATCCCCCCGGTACCCTTGAGAAACGGGGGTCATGAACTCCATCTTCGGGCTCACGGATACGCGAATAGGGACAAGACACGGGATTTTCTCGTTTACTTTGTCCATTCCTTATGCCATGATGGCGTCACTATATTGAGTAGTTGCATGCGGGAGTCAACTCAATTACCACATTCCGATACAGGCACTTATCCGTTTGAGAGCAGGGAGGCAACTGGCCGGTGAAAATCCTCATGTTTGGTTGGGAATTTCCGCCTCATATGAGCGGCGGTCTCGGCACTGCCTGTTTCGGCCTCACCAAGGCACTGGCCGGCCTCGGTCACGAGGTTTCTTTCGTTATTCCGAAAATGTTGGGTGAGAGCGGGTCAGCGCATGTACGGTTGATATCAGCGTCTGGAATACCTGTGCGAAAGAAATCCATGGAAACGATAAAAATCTTCAAGGGCCTGGACATCAGGTTAATCAATTCGACTCTCAAACCATATCTCGGCGCACGCAGCTATGACAATGGAATGAAGAAAAAATCTTCGAAGCAGCCCGGATATGAAAGCGGCCGGAGCGAAACGGATGCTTCCCAGGTCTTTGAGATTTCTCCGTACTATGGTCCGAATTTGATTGCGGAAGTCATACGGTATGCGCAAGTAGCGGGGAGTATTTCCCAGGACAGTTCCTTTGATGTAATCCATGCTCATGACTGGATGACGGTCTTGGCCGGTCTTTATGCAAAAGAGAAAAGCGGGAAACCCCTTGTCGTTCATATTCATTCTCTTGAATTTGATCGATGCGGCGAACATATCGATGAGAATATCTATTATGTTGAGCGATTCGGCATGGCAGCGGCAGATCATGTTGTTACGGTGAGCCAGTACACAAAAAAAGCGATTGTGCACCGTTATGGTATCCCTGCCGACAAAATAACCGTTGTTCATAATGCGGTGTCCCGCACGGAAGCCGGTGCGCTGTATCATGTGGAGAAGAATCCCGAGAGAAAAATCGTTCTTTTCCTGGGGAGAATCACGTTCCAGAAAGGTCCTGAGTACTTTGTGGAAGCGGCGGCAAAAGTTTTAGAGAAAATTCCCGATGTCACATTCGTCATGGCGGGTTCGGGGGACATGATGCCCCGTATGATTGAACGGGTCGCTGAGTTGGGAATAGGAAAAAATTTTCACTTCACCGGATTTCTGCAGGGAACCGAAGTCGAACAGATGTTCACGATGAGCGATCTCTACATTATGCCGAGTGTGTCTGAACCTTTTGGTATTTCGCCTCTTGAGGCAATGATTTACGATGTGCCGGTCATTATTTCCCGGCAGTCTGGCGTCGCGGAGATACTTCACCACGCATTGAAGGTTGATTTCTGGGATGTAAGCGAAATTGCGAATAAGATAATAGCTATTTTACAATACCCTAACCTGGTTGCGGAAATCGTTGAGAAGTCGAGGGAAGAGCTCCACAGTGTTCGATGGGAAACGGCCGCAGAAAAGATCGTCGAAGTCTACCATCGCGTTGTGCATTAAGAATAGGTTATGTCATGACACTCATTTGTCTTCACTTCCATGTCCATCAGCCGCAGTGGTTGAGACGCTATACCTTTTTCGATATCGATCATGACCATCTTTACGAGGACAGGGAAAGAAATCTCACCATACTGAATGCATTGTCCGAAAAATGTTATCTGCCGGCCAACAGAATGATCCTCGATACCATTAAAAGACATGAGGGAAAATTCCGGATCGCACTTTCGATTACGGGCGTTCTCCTTGATCAATTTGAAAACCATCGTGTCGATGTTCTGGACAGTTTTATGCGGCTTGCCGACACAGGATGCGTGGAGTTCATTGGTGAGACATATTACCATTCCCTTGCGTTTCTGTTTTCTCGTCGGGAATTTCGAGAGCAAACAATGCTGCATAAGAAGAAGATAAAAATGCTCTTTGGTCAGACGCCCAGGACGTTCCGCCATACCGAATTCATCTATAACAATGAGCTCGCGAATATTGTAGAGAAGATGGGATACCATTGTATTCTTGCAGGGAGTGCGGATAACGTGTTGGGGTGGCGTTCTCCTAACCATGTTTATCAGCCGGCAGGGTGTAGAAAACTGAAGCTGCTCTTGAGAAACCGCCGTCTGTCCGATGATATTACCGTTCGTTTTATGGATACACAGTGGTCTGAATATCCCCTCCTCGCGGATAAATATGCGAACTGGATTCACACTATGGGTGATATGGGAGATGTGATTAATCTTTTTATTGATTATCGGATCTTTGCTGAACGCGAACGCGAGGAAAGAGGAATTTTTGCCTTCATGCGTTCCCTCCCTGGTGAGATTTTACAGCATCCCGGTTTCACATTTCGCACCCCTGCTGAGATTGCCAGGAATCTCGATCCTGTTGCACAACTGGATGTCAAGGACAATATCGCATCGTCTGATGCGGAATACAATGTACACGACTGGCTGGGAAGCAGCTTGCAGAAGGATGCCATTACTTCGCTCTACAGCATGGAAGCGAAACTCAGGCGCCGGAAGGACGGAGGTCTCCTCCATACCTGGCGCCTGCTCCAGGAAGCGGAGAATTTCCATTGCATGCATACAGGGAAGCGTGCCGACGGTGATGAGATGGACACGTTTTCCAATCCCTATGGTTCGCCCTATGATGCATATATAAACTATATGAATATCATCGATGATTTTTCCGGTATTCTGGGCAAGAAAAGGAGTAGTACTTATGAACGTGCATAAAAGCGGATATCTGTTCGAGGTCAGCTGGGAGGTTTGTAATAAGGTCGGCGGCATATATACCGTGGTGAGCAGTAAAATCAGGGATGCCGTAAAGAATTATGGCGAACGTTATTTTCTCCTCGGACCTGATCTCAAAACAAATCCCGATTTTGAAGAGACGGACGAAGACTGCTGGGGAAGGATGAGGGAAGCAACGGCCATAAAAGAAATCCCTTGCCGTTTCGGCAGATGGAAAATACCCGGCGAGCCCAAGGTCATACTCGTTGGATTCGGGAAAAAATATGATAAGGAACAGTTGCTCTACCGGCTCTGGGAAGATTTTGGCGTTGATTCGATCGCAGGCGGATGGGATTATGTGGAACCGGTCATGTTCAGTTACGCCTGCGGTGAGGTCATCGAGACGGTATACAATATCATGGTAAGGCCCCATGGCATGCCGGCGGTAGCCCAATTTCATGAGTGGATGTGCGGCGCGGGACTCCTGTTTTTGAAAAAAAAGGTCCCGGAAATGGGGAGTGTATTTACGACTCATGCCACAATTTTGGGGAGAAGCCTTGCCGATTCAGGTGTTGATATATACACCGTGATGGAAAATCTCTCACCTCAAATAGAGGCGGGCGCCCATAACATTAAAGCAAAATATTCCTTGGAGCTCGCCTCTGTCAGGGAAGCGGACTGTTTTACGACGGTCAGTGAAATAACCGCCTCGGAAGCGAAGAATTTTCTCGGCAGATACCCGGATATTATTACGCCCAACGGGCTCGATATGGACCGCATTCCCGATCTCGCAGCAGAGAGAACGCCTGCGTTGAGTGCGAGGGAAAAACTCCTCAGTGCCGCGTCGCGATGTTTGAAGAAGGATTTTCCTGCCAGTACGAAGATTATGGTCATATCGGGCCGCTACGAATTTCATAATAAGGGCATCGACATATTTCTTGATGCCTTGAGCCGGCTTGATAAAGAAATGAACAAGGATCAGGTGGTCCTGGCTTTTCTTTTTGTCATCAGCGGTCATATGGATTTAATTCCTGGTCTGCAGTGCGACCATCCGAGACCCGAAGCGGTCCCTCCAATCGCCACCCACAGGCTCCATAACGAGGCCCATGATCCCATTCTCCAGGCGTGCAACAGACTGGGTCTCATGAACTCAGGACACAACAGGGTGAACATTATTTTTGACCCGGCATATTTGAACGGCCATGATGGTCTCATCAATATGACGTATTATGAAGCCCTTTCAGGATGTGATCTGGGGGTTTTCCCGTCATACTATGAACCATGGGGATACACGCCGCTGGAAAGCGTTGCGTATGCCGTGCCTACTATCACGACGGATCAGGCGGGATTCGGCCTCTGGGTGGAGCAGACGGCGGGTGAGGGCGACGGGGTCATGCTCTTGAAACGCAAGGGTGTGAAAATCAATTTCATTGAAGAAAATTTATATACACTCTTCAAAGATTTTCTGTCCTGGAGTGATACGGAAATGGAAGAGCGGAGGAAAGGCGCCCGTCGGGTAGCGCTTAAGGCGAACTGGAAAGATTTCTTCAAATTTTATCTCAAAGCCTATGATAAAGCGATCGCCGTTTCCCTTGAACGTGCGGAAAAGCTTACCTTAATAGACTACAGGGTGGAAAGGAAGTATGTGTTTGCCGGGGCCGTATCGACACAGCCGCATTTTCGCGCGTTTACCGCCGTTGTCAATCTTCCCCTCAAAATTGAGCGTCTCCGGGAAATGGCCTACAATCTGTGGTGGACATGGCATCCCAAGGCGCGCAGTCTGTATATTTCCCTCGATCCCAAGCTGTGGCAGGAGATGGGGAACAACCCTGTGAGAATGTTAGAGACCATATCGCTGGAAAAATTATTAGAGGCCACGGAAAACACCTCCTACATGACACAGTACACCCAGATACTCCAACAGTTCGATGAATATATGAACGACAGGATGCCCAATGAAAAGGTTCAGGTCTCTCCGGCCATCAAATGGTCATCGCCGATTGCATACTTCTCAGCCGAATACGGACTTCATGAGATCATCCCTATTTACTCGGGAGGATTGGGCACGCTCTCCGGTGATCATCTGAAAACCGCCAGCGACCTTAATATTCCCCTTGTGGGAATCGGTCTTCTTTATAAGAACGGCTACTTCAGACAGGTTATAGACAAGAACGGCTACCAGGTAGCCGAATATCCGGAAAGCGACTTTTCCGTCATGCCTGTTCAGATCCTCCGGGACGATGCGGGGAATGAGGTGCAGATATACCTTGAACTGCCCGGGAGAACACTGTACGCGAATATCTGGGAAGTAAAGATAGGGCGTGTTTCGCTGTACCTCATCAATGCGGATGTCCTGGGAAATACCCTTCAGGACAGAAAAATAACGGAGCGGCTCTATCCCGCAGACCAGAGAATACGAATAGAACAGGAAATATTGTTAGGTATGGGAGGGGTAAGGTTGATAAAGAAATTGGGCATCCGGCCGCGTGTGTATCACATAAATGAAGGACATTCCGCGTTTCTTATTTTTGAGCGCATTGCCGACCTGATGACCGAAGAAGGCCTTTCCCTTGATGAAGCGGCTGAAGTCGTCCGCGGCAGCACCGTATTTACGACCCATACGCCTGTGGAAGCGGGGATTGAAAGGTTCCCTAAAGATATGATGGAACATTACTTCACGAGTTTCGTCAAGAGAACGGGCATGTCCTGGTCACAGTTTTGGGAACTGGGAAGAACAGAAGGCGGAGAAGAAAGATCATTTTATATGACCAACCTCGCCTTTAGAATCGCCCACAAGAGTAATGCGGTGAGTCAGGTTCACGAAGAGGTGTCGAAACGTATGTGGTATGATGTATGGAAGGGTT
>JAFNGM010000274.1:24034-36041 GCA_017885225.1 Syntrophaceae bacterium
CCTGAGTGGAGAAATAATATTACAGACCCTGAAGTCTGGAAAAACGTGCAGGACATTCCCGACTCCCAGCTGTGGGATACCCGGTATGAACTTAAGCAAAAATTGCTCAATTTTCTCAGGGAGTATCTCTCCACCCACTGGCTGAAATATGGGTATACAAAAACGTGGCGGGAAGAGTTTTTTTCCAAAATTAATCCGGCTGCGTTGATCATAGGTTTCGCGCGGAGGTTTGCGCCTTACAAACGCGCTGACATGCTTTTTTATGACCTGGACCGCCTCGACAGAATTTTAAATAATCCCACTCGCCCCGTTCATATTATCTTTGCCGGAAAAGCGCACCCGAATGACGAAATGGGAAAGGGCATTATTAAGAGGGTTATCGACGTCTGCAGGGATGAGCGATTCAGAGGCAAGATATTTTTTATAGAGGACTATAACATCGACATAGCCCGTCGGCTCGTTCAGGGGGTCGATGTGTGGCTGAATACGCCGCGAAGGCCTTATGAGGCGAGCGGCACGAGCGGTCAAAAGGTTGTCGCGAATGGGGTGCTTAATGTAAGCATTGCCGATGGGTGGTGGTGTGAGGGCTATGATGGGACAAATGGCTGGACAATTGGGCCTGTGGTGAAGGGATATTCTCCGGAAAGAATGAATGCTGATGAGGATGACGGCCAGTCACTTTACACAGCACTTGAGAATTCCGTGATACCCACATTCTATAATCGGGAGATATCGGGACTCCCGGAAAAATGGATCAGTATGATAAAGAAATCCATGCAAACTCTTATGCCGAAATTCAGTACGGAAAGGATGCTTCTCGAATACTACCATAAAATGTATCTGCCCACGGCGGAAAGAGAGCACGAACTCTATATGAGTTCGCACAAGGTGGCCCGTGAACTCGCCGACTGGAAACGCAAAATTCCCACGCGCTTTTCCTCCCTCAGGCTGCTGGATGTCAGCATTGAGGGGATCCATGGGGATACAGTGTTGGTTGATCAACCGCTGACCATAAACGCACGAATTGATCCGGGAAAGGTGGAACCTAGCGAAATTTTAGTGGAGCTGGTAATCGGGAAGAAGGATGGGTATGAATTTGCCGGCACTCCGGATTGTGTACCTTTACATGTAGCGGAAAAGACACCCGAAGGGATCCTGATATATTCGGCGGAATACATTGTCAAGTATAATGGCCCTTACCTCTATGGCGTCCGGGTACTGCCGTATCATGAAAATCTTGCCGCCAAGCAGGAAACAGGCCTGATCCTCTGGGCGTGATATAAATGTGCCTCCCTCGCTATCCCCCGCTGGCGGGGGCAGTGGGTGGTATACGCTCTACCCTCCACTCAAATGAGACACCAATGTGAAGCCTGTTTTTTTTATTTGCGGCTGATGAACAATACAATGATCGTGAGAATAATGCTGACGACAATGCTTGTAGCCAGGGGGAAATAGAAGGTAATATTTTTGCTTTTATAGTAGAAATCGCCGGGGAGCCGTCCTATCCAGGGTATTTTTCCTCCCAGCAGGAAAAGCACTCCAATGCCTGCGATGACGAGACCGATGATGAGGAGAACTTTGCCGATACCGGATACATCAAACATACAATTTAGTTGTAAAAAAGGATTCAAGGATTCGAGGGTCTAAGGGTCCAAGGGTTGTAGCTTTTCACTCGAATCCTCGGCCCGGTGACTCTTAATCCTGAAGATTATATCAACATTATATTAAAGATTTCTCGGTCACTCCGTTCCTTCGAAATGACATCCTTTTATGCAGGTTGGCATTAGATTATTTTTTGATATACCATAATTATGCCCAGGTGATGGGTATTTTTTTGTCAAAATCCGGTGTAATCGTCTGATCATTCACTTCCTGAGTGAAGATATTCTCAAATCCCATGTCGAGGGCATAATTGATCACATGTTCGTATTCCGCGCTGGTACCCATGTGCGACTGTACCTCACTTTACTTCTATCTTTTCCAGAACGTTCCTTATCTTTTTGCTTTCTACCAGTTCCAGAAAATCTTCTCCCAGGGGTACTGCGCATCGGACCGCTTCCCACCAGTTTCTGATACGGGTGGCAGGGTCGTCGATGAAAAGTACAAAATCGTCACGATCGGGAACTTTACCTCCCGGAAGCCGACCTATGAACGTGTCGGAAGGGTGAATCATCAGCACGTTATTAAGAATGTCGGCGTTCGGCCTGCGGTAAGTAAGCCTCTTATCCAGCCAGCCCGGTATAATCCGCTCCTGATGGTTAAAGAAAAGTATGATATCATCATCCGTTTGTGAATAGTTATGGGTCAGATGATAATCAATGAGGCCGCCATCCCTGTATATCCCGTTCGGCGCCCCGTAAATATTTTTAATGCCGGCGACGACCAGTGGAATAGCACCGGATGCCATAAGGGCATACTTGAAATTGATCTCGTTCAGCCGAATGAACCGTCCCTGGAAACCCGGGACGAGGCAAAAGTGCGGCGGCTTCGGCCCGTTGTAAAATACAACCCGCTCGGCGAAATCATGAATGTATGAGCGGTTGACGGCATTGAAGAGAAAGCACATCCCGAGGCCGAGCTGCTGCACCCATTTCAATTCAGAGGCCACGAGGTTTTTTGCACGGGCCGTAATAATTGCCAGACGATATTTCTTATTACCCAGGGCAAAGGGGAGCGCATCGTCTTCTACATAATTATTGATAATGCTTTTCAGCGAATCAAGCACGTCGACAGGGGTATCACCCCTTCTGTATGTTGTGCCGATATAAGATTCCATGAGGTTGCGATAACTATTTTCCGGCTCAGGTTGAAGCCAGGCGGCAAGCCTCCATGCACCTGCCGAAGCACCGACGAGATGCACTGCCTTTGCACATCCAAGAACGCCTTCTTTTAACAGTGTAAGATCGAAACCACTGGCAATGAGCCAGCGGGGGCCTGTCGCCGGACCGAAATACGTTGTGATGCGGTCAAACTGAAAGCCGCCATCCATGATTATTTCGTATGCCCTTTTTCCTGCCTTGATACAGATACTACTCATTGTCGTAAGATGTGTGCTTCACCGTTCTGAAACTTCATATAAAATATTTTATATACAAAGACTTACCGAAAATGGCTACAAATGCCCTTGACACTGCCCAGGACGTTCGGTAATGTAACTCATCTGAAAAGGTAATTACCTGCTGCCTGTGTTTGTTGGCGTTAATACATAAACAGGGCAAGTTTTGTCAATGGCTATTGTTGATGACATTGTAAAAAATTCCGTGCATAGTGTAGTGCGTCCAACGCTTCTTTACATTAATTCTAAAGCCGTCATTCCCGCGAAAGCGGGAATCCAGCCTATAAATACTGGATTCCGGGTCAAGCCCGGAATGACAATCTAAGTAAAGGGATTTATGACGCACTGCACTGGAGTCAATAAAGGATCTTGCATGAATATCAGATCCCAGATTGGAGAAATAGCAAAAAGAGCAAAAACCGCTTCTACCATACTCGCCCGGATGCCCTCGGATATAAAAGACAGAGTACTCTTAGAAATGGCAGAGGAGCTTATAAGGCAGTCTGGCGCGCTGATGAAAGAAAATGCGAAAGACCTGCAATGCGCCGGGCAGATGGGTATCCCGGCGGCTATGATAGACAGGCTCGCGCTGAAAGAAAGCACCATTGAAGGCATTGCCAAAGGCCTGAGAGAAGTTGCCGCCCTGCCGGACCCCGTCGGCAAGGTGACATCTATGTGGCGAAGACCGAACGGTCTCCTCGTGGGAAGAATGAGGATACCCCTGGGTGTTATCGGCATTATCTATGAAGCCCGTCCTAACGTGACGGTTGATGCCGCCGCCCTCTGCCTGAAATCCGGTAACGCCGTCATTTTAAGGGGGGGGTCGGAGGCAATACACTCGAATATCGCCATCGCGGATATTCTCCAAAGCGTCCTGAGAAGGGGAGCAATTCCGGAAGACGCCATCCAGGTGATCCCTATCACGGAAAGGGAAGCTGTCCACGAGATGCTGCAGCGCGAGGAGTATATAGACCTGATCATTCCACGGGGAGGAGAAGATCTCATCAGGGCTGTCGTGAATGAGTCGAAGATTCCGGTTATCAAACACTACAAAGGAGTCTGCCACATATTCGTTGATGCCAGTGCAGATTTCGACATGGCCGCAACTATCTGCATGAATGCGAAAACCCAGCGCCCCGGAGTCTGCAATGCCATGGAGACCCTCCTTGTCCATCAGGATAGAGCAGCACGCTTCCTTCCGGAGGTGGCGCGCCGTCTTCAGAATGCGGGTGTTGTTTTAAAAGGTTGCGAGAGAACAAGGAAAATCCTTACAGATATTGAGAAGGCCGAAGAGGATGACTGGTACCGGGAATACCTCGATCTTATTTTATCCGTGCGAGTCGTAAATGACATCAACGAAGCAATTGCCCACATTGAAAAGTACGGGTCCCTCCACACGGAATCGATTATTACGAACGATTATCAGAATGCCCAGCGGTTTTTACAGGAAGTCAACTCCTCCACGGTGCTCGTGAATGCGTCAACACGCTTCAGTGACGGTTTTGAGCTCGGCCTGGGCGCGGAAATAGGAATAAGCACCACGAAGCTCCACGCCTTCGGGCCTATGGGACTGGAAGAGCTGACTACAACGAAATTTATTATTTATGGAAATGGACAGGTGAGGACATGAAGTGGGGATTATTGGGTGGAACATTTGATCCGATTCATAACGGTCATTTACGATGTGCCGAGGAAATTCTGGAAATGTTTGATCTGAACAGGGTTCTTTTTATACCGGCATCCAGGCCGCCGCACAAAATAGATGCCGCTATTACTTCATTCCACCACCGGGAACAGATGATCATACAGGCGATTGAAGGAAACCCGGTATTTACCTATTCCGATGTGGAAAGGCGCCGTGAAGAAAAGTCATATTCTGTGGAAACGGTGGATTTCATTCTGAAGAAGTACATGGAGAACCTGGAAGTGTATTTTATCCTCGGTCAGGATGCCTTTCATGCCATCCATACATGGAAGGATTGGGATCGACTGCTTCTGATGTGCAATTTTGTCGTGATGACAAGGCCCGGGTATGAGGATAGAGGGCTGAAACCGATTCTTCCCCCTGATTTTGCCTCACAATTCACTTTTGATGACAATATAAAGGGGTTTAGGGGTCCCACGGGACACGTAATCTATTTCCGGGGAGTTACATTCCTTGATATCTCATCCAGCGACATCAGGCAAAGGGTGAAAAATGGGAAATCAATTAAATATCTCGTTCCGGAGACAGTCCGACACTATATTATGAAGAATTCTCTCTACAAAGGCATCTGAAACGGAAAAAGGTCCCTATTATTCATCAGTCAATTTTGAGTGCTATCAAAAAAAAATCGATTTTACGGTGGAGTGTTTGCTTCTCAATAGCATGGGGAATTCTTTTATCAATTGTTCCCGTCTCCCCATCGGATGCCGCTGAGATATTTCCCAAACCTGTAGGCGCCGTCAATGACTTCGCCCGGGTGATTCCTCCGGGTTATAAAAGCCAAATGGAGGGTCTGTCCAGAGAAGTGCTTGCAAAAACGGGGACGGCTATTGTCGTCGCTACGGTGGAAAGCCTCGGAGACAACGAACTGAATGATTATGTCAACCGCCTCTACAAAGCCTGGGGCGTTGGTAAAAAAGGGCACGACAAGGGGGTCCTGATTTTTCTTGCGGTCAAGGAAAGAAAGGTGAGAATCGAAACGGGGTACGGTGTAGAAGGGATTCTTCCCGATGGGCTCGAAGGCGAAATCCTCCGTGAACATGCTATCCCGTTCTTGAGGCAGGGCGACTACGGGAAAGGTCTCTCCAATGTCGTGAACGCCGTCGCGTCCATCGTTGCGAAAGATGCCAAAGTCTCCCTGACCGGAGGCGTCCCTGTCGATCAGCCGAGAGAGAGAAATGTCCGGCGCGGCAGCGGGTTATTGTTGCCTCTGATCATCATCGCGCTGATCATGATTTCCCTCATGGGTACAAGACAGGGAAGGGACTTTCTTCCCTGGCTGCTGCTCATTCTGTTCAGCGGAAGTGGCGGAAGAGGAAGCGGTGGTTTTGGAAGCTTTGGCGGCGGGTATGGAAGTTTCGGCGGTGATTCCGGTGGCGGCGACTTTGGCGGCTTCGGCGGCGGCGAAAGCGGCGGCGGCGGAGCAGGCGGCGATTTTTAATGGAGTAAAAACATGGCAAAGATACCTGAAAATCCGGCGGAAATATTTCCTGAGATCATCAATGACTACAAAAATATCTTCGGCAATGAACTCGTGTCCATTATTCTTTATGGAAGTGGAGCAGGCAGTCATTATATTCCGGGGAAGTCGGATATCAATTTTCTTATAATCCTTTCCGAAAATGCAATTGGCAACCTGAATAACGCCATCGGTGCGGTGGCCCGGTGGCGCAAACGGCAAACGGCAATACCTCTCTTTATGACAAAGGCAGAGGTATGTTCTTCCCTCGATTCATATCCCATTGAATTTCTCACGATGAAAAAACAGTATGTCCTCGTATATGGCGAAGACATACTGGAAGGTTTGTCCTTCGAGCCATCCCGGGTCAGATTGCAATGCGAGAGAGAGTTGAAAGGGAAGATCCTTCTTTTAAGGAGAGGATTACTGAAAACGGGAGGACAGGCGAAATATGTACGGGAACTTATCAAAGCTTCTCTGACGGCATTTGTTTCAATATTTAAAGGGCTCTTATATTTAAAAGGAATTGACATCCCTCATAGCCGACGGGATGTAATCCGTTCTGTTGCGGAGGCGTACTCTATTGATCAGGATGTCTTTTTGAAATGCGCCGATATAAAGGAAGGGATTGACCGGATTCCATTATCCGAGATTCAGCCTGTCTTTGCGGCCTATCTGCATGAAGTCGAAAAACTCGCCACGTGTGTGGATAGTATGAGTGTTTAAAAATTACAAATTATATCAGGAGGTACGGCATGACCAGCGGGAAAAGAAATCTTATCATTGCAGGCGTTATTGCGCTTGTGCTTATCGGTTCGCTCTACTTTTTTGTCACAGGGAATTACAACAACTTCGTGTCGTTGGATGAAGCGGTGAAAGGTTCCTGGGCGCAGGTTGAAAACCAGTTGCAGCGCCGGTACGATCTTATCCCGAACCTCGTGGAAACGGTAAAAGGGTACGCCAAGCAGGAAAAGGACGTCCTCATTGAGGTTACGAACGCAAGGTCAAGAGTGGGAGGCGCCGCAAACGTGCCGGAGAAGATCAGCGCGAATAATGAATTGTCCAGCGCCCTGAGCAGACTCCTCGTCGTCGTGGAAAGGTATCCCGATCTCAAGTCCAATCAGAATTTCATGCGCCTCCAGGATGAGTTGGCGGGCACGGAAAACCGGATTGCGGTAGAGCGAAAGCGATATAACGATGCGGTGAGGACATACAATGTCGCGATTAGAAGTTTCCCGGCAAATCTACTGGCAGGAATGTTCAACTTCCAGGGTGCAACCTTTTTCGAAGCGCCAGCGACGGCGAAGGCCGCCCCGCAGGTGAAATTTTAAAATGGATCGAACCGTGACCACCGTGATAGACGCCGGGAAGTGCATAGGATGTGGTATGTGTGTGAACGAGTGCCCTCCGCTGTTATGACACATGAAGCAGAAGCGGCGATAATTAGGCGTATTCAATGACTGATTACACAAAATTTTATGGATTCACGATAAATCCTTTTAACATTTCAACGGACCCAAAATTCTTTTTTTCGTCAGAAAGCCACAAGGAAGCGTTAGCTGCTATGTGGTATGGAATCCACGAGAGAAAGGGATTCGTCCTCATTCTGGGAGAAGAGGGTATTGGCAAGACCACCCTGATACATACAATAATCACAATGTGTCATCTCCGCCAGTCTCCATTCTTAGGATTAATCGGCAAAAATACAGTCATCAGTCAGATGCACCAAAAGGTAGGCGACAAGGTAAAGATTGTTTTATTTCATCGCGGGCACGTAACTTTTGAGAAACTGTTAAGAGAAATTCTCGTGAAATTAAAACTGCCTTTGAGATCTGAAATCAAGGGCACCATGATGCATGATTTATATCATTACCTGATTCACTCCCTCACGCTGGGTGAAAATGTTGTGGTTATTATTGATGAGGCCCACGACATAAGTCTCGAAGCGATTGAAGAATTGCGCTTGCTCTCAAATCTGGAGACGAGTAAGTCAAAGCTGCTTCAGATCATACTTGTGGGTAAGCCGGAGCTTAATACAAAGCTGCGTGCGGAAGTCATAAGGCAAATCAGGCAGCGGATTGTCGTCAATTATCACATCAGTCCTTTAACGCAAGAAGAATCCAGACACTACATCAATCACCGGTTATACATTGCAGGAAGCAGCAGCGCGCACGTATTTACCGATAACGCGTTAGCCTTAATCTGCCGTTACGGCAAAGGAGTTCCCAGAGAGATCAATATCCTGTGCAGCAACGCCCTTGCCCTTGGCTTTAATCTTTCCCAAAAAAATATCTCTGCGTCTATTGTAAAGAAGGTCCGGAAAGAAAATGAAATGTTGACAGAGGAAAGGGTTCATGCGCTGACCTTGGGGATCAAACGAAATCTATTCCGGAAGATCTCCTATGCTTTTCTCGTGCTGGCGGTTCTTGCAGCGGGAATATTCTTTGGCAAGGATTCTCTGCGTTATTTTATTGATGCGCAAAAAACAAGCACTATGCGCGAGAAGCCGGGAACAAAAAATGAAGTTGCAAC
Organism: Syntrophaceae bacterium; assembly: GCA_017885225.1. Lineage (GTDB taxonomy): Bacteria > Desulfobacterota > Syntrophia > Syntrophales > UBA2185 > UBA2185. The sequence goes on from JAFNGM010000274.1 coordinate 32,786, forward strand.
TCCCCTGCCTGCCCCTTTTCAAAAGATACAAACCCCTGGAGTGAGGCCATCTGCGGTAAGCCACCCTGAATCTGAAATTATTATTAAAACAATAGAAGCAAAACGAGGTACAAGTCTGTCATCAATAGCGCTAAATCATTATCAAGAAACGAATTTAACGCTCGTGGATCATATTTTAGAGCTAAATCCCGAAATTACGAATCCCGAGCTGATCTTGGTGAATCAGAAAATCAAGATTCCGGAAATGAACAGTTCTCTTTTAATTAAGCAGTCTTCAAGTGGCATATGTAAAGTTCATTTAGGGACGTTCGCCACCATGAAAGAAGCTGTCCGATACATGGATGAGATTAACTTGGAACGAGGGAATCTTGAGGTAGTGCCGCGGAAAGTAACACCGGGACAAACGTGGTACAGAGTCATGGCAGGGCCGTTTGCGGAGAGGGACGAAGCATTGAAGGCCTTTGAAGATATGAAGCAGAGGGGCCTTTTGCGATCTTTTCAAAGACCATAGAAAAATAGTGGTTATCCGGCAGGATGTATTCGTTTCGACAGTATTCATCCTGCAACAGAGTTGATAGATATTATCTACGTAAGGCACGATGAATATGTTTAGGAGGATTTCCTTCTCTCCGTCCCGGATCTCCTCTTCGAACTGCTTCTCCTTTCCAATCCGTTGTAATTAGAATTTTGAACCTTTCTCCGGTCTATGCCGGATCTTCTTTCTCTACGAGAACGACGCTCAGCTTTTTCCATATGATTTTCACCTCACAATAATTATAGCTCTCCGCAGTCTACGGCGGAGAAGCTTTGATCCTTCTTTGCAGTTGTCATGTACAAAAAACCGATACCATGCTTTTCGTGAGAAATCCACAATGCAATGACACTATGACTCGGATAATGACGCAAATGAAGAAAATATAATAAATAAATACAACAAGTTTCGCTTATGAGGCGGGAACCGGTTTTTTTATTGACAGCTCCCCTGTTTCATAGGAAACATATATATACATAGGGTGATCTTCATGAAAAAAGACAGTCTTATATGTTTTCGTGTGTGCAGGCATGTGCAAGAGGCCATGGTGAACGTGTCATTAGAAGAAAGAGAAGCCCTGTCGTCAATAGTGAACGTCGTACTGTCCAATTACTTGCAGATGCGAGAGATGATTAAAAAGACAGATTTTGAGAGACGTAGTCATCAGAGAAAGGCTTTTTTGACGCCGGCATTGATTAAACACTTTGGTCCGAAAGGAACAAAATTGAATACGGCGGTAATAACGGATATTTCCCTCGGCGGCATACAAGTTACTATCCTTAAGGATTCACAACCTGAGGTATCCTCTGCTCCACTCACCTTAAAATTTGAAATAGTTTTTACTCTGCCTAATGACAACAATCCAATATATATGACATGTGAGCCGCGCAGGATTGTTGATTCGCCTAATAGTGTCCGTGTTGGAGCAGCCTTTACCAGTGATGAGTCAGACAGCCATAAGAAACTCCAGACCTACCTGATGTAATCTATTTATTTTCCCTATTTTCATTGCATGATCACGATCCCGCCAAGATCCATGATGATCACCCTGCCGGGGTCGATCTTTTTCTCTACAACCTGTTTCTTCAGATCGAGAACTCCGAAACCGACCGGCTCATCGCCAAGGGGGAATGTCCCCCACTGGGTGGGAATGAAGCGTTGCGCGCCGAGGTCCGCGAAGGCGTCAAGGGCTTCTTTCGCATCAATATGGGCATAATGCATGAACCAACGTGGGTGGTAGGCGGTTACCGGCAGAAGGGCGTAATCGATGCCGGGGAACCGGCGGCCGATCTCCCCGTATCCGATGAAATAGCCGCTGTCGCCCCCGTAATAGATGCTCACCTCCGGTGTTCTGATAAGAAAACTCGCCCAGAGCGATTTGTTGATGCCCTGCGAGATGCGCCTCGACCAATGCTGGGCAGGCAGACAGGTCACTGTAACGCCGTTTACCGCATCAGCCGACTCCCACCAATCCATCTCAGTGACGCGTTTCTTTCCCGTACCTTCCTCCACCTGACCTTTTAATCCGAGAGGGACAAATATCTGGGTGTTGTCGGGTAAAGCCCGAATGCTTGCCTTGTCGAAGTGATCATAGTGGTTGTGGGAGACAAGTACATTCACTTTCACGCCGAGGCTTTTCACCTCTTCGGTAGTTATGGCAGGCGGCGTCTTGCGCTTGATAACAAGGGCGCGCTCCGAGAAGATAGGATCAGTGAGCCAGTATTCCCCGTTGATCCGAATCAGGAAGGTGGAATGCCCGACCCAGGCAATAAAATCTCCGTCCGGCATCGACTGAATTCGCCCTGTCAGGTTTGGGACGTAAGCCGGCATGAAGGCTTTTTCTTCTTCAGTGTAAATTCTTTCTTCCGCGGTGAACTTCCAGCTCAGGAAGCGCCCGAAGCCACCGCGTTCCATCGGCATCCAGGGGTTGAAGAAACGTCCATCATGATTATGCGGTGCATAGAGCATTTCCTGTTTCTGATTCTCTACATCCCGGCGCCATTTCATCTCGTCGAAAGGTGGAGGATTCGCGGTACAGGCGATGAGAACGAAAAGACATACTCCAAAAGTCAATGCGGATACCCTCATATATCACCCACTCGCAATATAATGGATTTGTGAATTCACATCTGATCTGTGCTTTCACAGAAATTTTTTTCTGTGGCCCTCAGCATAAGGAATCCAGAGCTTTTATGTCAAGGCAATTCGGCTACAAAATTTAGTGTACACTATTACTGGATTTTTAATGTAATGGCTGGAAGATTTTCTTACAACAATGTGAGGATTAAGTTGAAAATTGTTTGCCTCGAACCCCTTTTGAAAAATCGTATTCAGGGAGCATAGCATCATCACCTATTTTATGACGTTTAGAAGTTGCCTTTTTCATATACCCTCTGTTCTAATTTTGTTGCTCTCCGGCAACCTTCTTCCTCCTATTTATAAACCAAATTTGCAAAAACTCGATATATCGATTCATCATTTATGCCGCAAAATTGAGGATTTCCATCTCTGCACCACGGTCCATCCTGCTGATTATGTCGTCAACCTTTTGCATGATCTGATCTTCAATAAGATATTCGCTGCAATTGCCGCACTGCATCACAGGCAGATTTTTAATGATGATAATGGCGTGAATATCAGTTTTAAACGGAAGATCTGTAATGACCTTCACCAAATCGTTTCCGCACGTGTGGCAATTCATAGCATCCTCCTTGTCTTGCCATT
>JAFNGM010000275.1:0-158 GCA_017885225.1 Syntrophaceae bacterium
ATCGATCGCATTATTGAAGAGCGGCTCCAGCATCTCAGCGCTCTTGTAGAGAAAGGCGAAGACAAACATCACCATGACGAACTCGTCTCTGGGAGAAAAAAAATGGTGAAGGAGATTAACGGGGAGATCAACAAATACAATCACGCAAGGGAGTATGC
>JAFNGM010000275.1:169-17827 GCA_017885225.1 Syntrophaceae bacterium
GATCCCTCCCAGGAAGAAGTACCTGCGGGACATATGATAGACCGGTATATAAAGCAGAGAATGAAGATGGTGGATACCCAGATCAGAGCACGAGGGATCAGGAATCCGCGGGTTCTGAAGGCCTTGGAGAAGGTTCCCCGTCACCTCTTCGTGAACGAAGCGTTGAGGGACCAGGCATACAATGATAATCCCCTCCCTATTGACGGAGGACAGACCATATCGCAACCCTATATCGTGGCTCTTATGACGGAAGCCCTTGAACTTACAGGGAGTGAAAAGGTTTTGGAAATCGGAACGGGCTCTGGGTATCAGGCCGCCGTATTAGCGGAACTTGTGGACCATGTATTTTCCATTGACCGGATCGCGTCACTTGCTGGGAATGCGAGGAGACTTCTTGAGTCCCTTAACTATTATAACATCGCAATCAGGGTGGGGGATGGAACATTGGGATGGAAGGATGAAGGACCCTTTGATGCCATAATGGTAACTGCCGGTGCGCCGGATATTCCAAAAACCTTAGTGGAGCAAATTGCGGTAGGAGGAAGGCTTGTCGTACCTGTAGGCGGTAGACATTCTCAGCTGCTTATTAAATTGACCCGGTTATCCGAGAGCGTAAATGATGTGAAAAAGGAAGATCTCGGTGGATGTCGTTTCGTGGATCTCATTGGTGAATATGGGTGGGAGTATTGATCTAACATTTTGAAAGTGTGTAATTCTTATCGAATAAATCCGGCCTGGCGCCTTGTCATTACAGCGTTACTTTTCGCGATTCTCCTGTGTGGGTGCACATTTTTTCATACGAAAACCAAAGGCGTTTACCACCGGGTGAGAAGCGGTGAAACCCTGTGGAGCATTGCCAGAGCGTATGACATTAAGATTCAGGAACTGGCAGAGGCAAATAATATTACAGATCCAACTCTGATAGGAATTGACAGCGTTCTGTTTATTCCCGATGCGGACCAGGTTGTTGATGATGTCATATCTTCGGTGAGAGAAACGGGACCTCCTGTAAAACCCTCGCAACCAGAACAAAGAGAAGAGAAACCGCTCGTACTCAAATCTGGAAAAGAAAAGCCGCCGATGAATAAAGTGCCGGTAAAGCCTGAGGTACCTGCAGCACGGGATGTTTCGGAGAGCAGAACGGAGGGGACATCAAAAAGAGAAGTAAAGGATGTACCAGCCAGAAAAAAAGTTGACCCCCCCGTATTGACCTCGATAGAGCCGCCGAAGCAGGACACACGAAAGAGAATTGAACATACAACGAATGGCGCAGAGGCTGATAAAATAAAGTTCGATAAGGATCGTTTCATATGGCCAGTGAAAGGAAAACTGCGCGCGAAGTTTGGCATCCAACCGAATGGTATGTATTATAANNGGCTCCTTGAAGGATTACGGTGAAACAATTATTATTAAACATGAAGACAATTACGCTACAGTGTATACGAATCTGAATAATAGATTTGTAAAAGTAGATGATATGGTTAAAAAAGGCAGTAGCATTGCCATTCTTGGCAAGTCGCAGAAAAAAGGGGAAGTCCTCTTAAGCTTTGAAATCAGATACAAAAATAAGGCAAGAAATCCTCTCTTTTTTCTTCCGTGAGATTTGAAGATTAATCATATGCCCGCCTTCGCAGCGTCCCGTTGTCCGCTTTGTATAAGATATCGTAAAAAACGTATATTAAATATCATCTGGAAAATGGAGACTTTCCAGATCAGATTGCAATGCTTATATTATGTCAATATATGTAGAGGTTTCTAAAGAGAATGTAGTTAAAAGCGTTGCAGTAATGATTTCATGAACAAGGAGAATAATAATTTATGCAAAGATATTGTTCTTTTGAACAGGGACCCATCAGACCGCCCAGCGAGGCAACAAGTCTTCTTATCAGGGCGACAAGAAATTGTCCTTGGAATAAGTGCGCCTTCTGCCATACGTATCGCCGTACAAAGTTTGAGGTGAGATCCGTGGAAGAGATAAAAAAAGACATCGCTTATGCGAAAGAGATTGCCGAAAGTATTAAAAATTTTTCTTGGAATCATGGTGAGGGGGGAGACGTCAGCAGGCGAATCGTGAACGTATTATCCGATCATGAAGATATTTATGACGACAGTTTCCGATCAGTAGTGTCTTGGCTTTATTATGGAGGAGAGTCGGTCTTTATTCAGGATGCAAATTCAATCATCATGAAGACAGACGATCTTGTCCAGGTATTGTCGTACATTAAAGAACAATTTCCTGTTGTAAACAGGATTACGTCATATTGCCGTTCACATACGGCGGCGAGAAAATCCGTTGAAGAATTGGAAATGCTCAAAGAATCGGGATTGACGAGAATTCATATTGGTATGGAAAGTGGGTATGATCCACTTCTGAAATTTATGAGCAAGGGCGTCACAGCCGCCGAGCATATTGAAGGGGGAAAAAGGATAAAGGAGGCAGGCATATCACTCTGTGAATATGTAATGCCGGGCCTTGGCGGTAATCGGTGGTCGAATGAACATGCCGAGGAGACAGCCAAGGTTATCAATCAGATAAATCCTGATTTTGTGAGATTGAGATCTCTTCATGTTGTTGCAGATACGGATCTTTTTGAAATGACCCGGAAAGGTGAATTTAATCCCATCGGCGATGAAGATGTGCTGAAAGAAATAAGAAAATTTATTGAAACTCTTGATGGTATTGAATCAACCATTGTCAGTGATCATATCCTGAATCTTCTCGAAGAGTTAAATGGAAAGCTCCCCGATGATAAATATATGCTTTTACGGATCATAGACAATTATTTTTCTCTCTCTGACGAGGAAAGGCTTGTGTACAGGGTGGGGAGAAGGACCGGAACCTATAGGAGTCTTAATGATCTCTCCGATAAGAGTACCTACCATAAAATAAAGAGCATGATTGACCACTACGGAGTACGTGATCAGGAACACCTGGACAAAGATTTATTAAAAATAATGAACAGGTATATTCAATAACATACCCTCGATAGCACGGGATATATTGACTATTATAAGATAGTATGATATAAGAAGAAATTTGAAAATAATGAGCGGGTGAAGAAGATGTTCAAGATAGGAGATTTAGCAGTGTATCCAGCGCAAGGTGTCGGCGTTATCGAAGCGATAGAGAGCAGGGAATACATGGGGAGTAAACAGAAATTTTACGTTATGAAGATCATGAGCAATGGCATGAAGATAATGATTCCCACCAACAGCGCAGCTTCTGTCGGACTGAGAGAAGTCATCGCAGAAGAGGAGATTCCGAAAGTATATGAAATCCTTAGAAACAAGGAAGTTACCATCGACAAACAGACGTGGAACAAACGATATAAAGAGTATTTAGATAAGATTAAGACGGGATCAGTATTTGAAATTGCGAGAGTGTTGCGGGACCTTTTCATTCTGAAGTCAGATAAAAATTTATCCTTTGGCGAAAGGAAAATGATGGATACGGCGAAGAGCTTGTTGGTAAAGGAAATATCGGTTGCGAGCAACTTAGAGGAAACCAAGGTAGAGCAGAATCTCACGACCATATTAACTGTGCAATGAAATAAATGGGATAGGCCTTGCTTTATGGCTTTTTCTCCTTTACACGAAGAAAAGCAAGACCCCAATACAATAAAAATTTCGCGCAAAACCGGTCTGTATAAAAACGTTAAATAGGAAAGGGGGTGAGAAAATATGATTATTAAAATTCTCTTGATGGCAGCTTGTTCAATTAGCGGCTACTTTATTGCGTATACATACTATGGATTTCCTCTCGCCCTAGTAGGATTATTTTTAGGATTATTAATTGCCATTTTTGTGATTCATGCCGAGGAGGCAATAAGGAAAGTATCGTTGAGGATTATATTTGGCGGTGTTGCGGGCATGATCATAGGCCTTTTTATAGCCTTTTTTCTGGCGTATGGTCTGAATTTTGTGGGTGTTACCTGGGAGAAACAACAGGTTGCTCCCTGGATATATGCCCTGTTGACAGGGATTATGGGGTATCTTGGACTCGTTATTGGATCAAAAAAAATTGAGGAATTCAGCTTTTTTGGTTTTGGCCAGACGAAAGAAAGTGCTGACTATGGAATCCTTGATACAAGCGTTATAATTGATGGGAGAATTGCCGATATTTGCGATACGGGCTTTATTGAAGGCAATCTGGTGGTTCCCCGATTTGTCTTAGATGAGTTACAGTATATTGCCGATTCTTCAGATTCCATGAAACGTTCCCGTGGCAGAAGAGGACTCGATATCTTGAACCGGATGCAGCGAAGCAGCGGTATTCATATTGAGGTTGTTGACCAGGATTTCCCGAAGCTTAAAGGGGTTGATGCTAAGCTTGTGGCTTTAGCAAAAAAAATGAATGGTAAGATAATCACCAATGATTTTAACTTGAACAAAGTTGCCGAGCTGCAAGGTATAAAAATTTTGAATGTAAACGAGCTTGCAAACGCCCTTAAACCTGTGGTTTTACCCGGTGAAATAATGACAGTAAAAATAATAAGGGACGGAAAAGAACCGGGACAAGGAGTTGCGTATCTTGATGATGGAACGATGATCATTGTTGATAATGCACAGAAGTACCAGGGATCAAGCGTGGAAGTGGTTGTTACCAGTGTGCTGCAAACGACTGCAGGAAGAATGATATTTTCGGAAATGAAGGAGGGTGTTGCGGACAAAAAACCCTACGGATTCAGTGTAAAACAATAGCGCTCTGTCGAAGCCCGGAACGTTCCATAAGCGCCGGGCTTTTTTATTATCCTCGATCGCGTGACCCCTTGAATCCTTTAACCCTAATACCCTAAAGCCATCGGCTTTAGCCGACGGTAGTTCACTGATCGATGAAAACGGTTGCGATTATACCCGCTGGTGGTTCCGGAAAGAGAATGAAGGAGAAACTCTCCAAGCAATACCTGTTGCTGGACGGAATACCTATTCTTGTACACACTCTGAGGATATTTCAAAACTCGACAAAAATAGATGAGATTTTTCTCATCGTTCCTGAAAATGATATCGAGTTCGCCCGCAGGCATATTGTGGAAAAATACGGTATTTCAAAAGTAAGCCGTGTATTAACAGGAGGCAGGGAACGGCAGGATTCCGTAAGACAGGGTGTGAACGTTCTGGAAACAAATCATGATATCGTCATCATTCATGATGGGGTCAGACCTTTTATCACTGAAGAGATACTCCATGCGGTTTTTTCTGAGGCAGCAAAGGGGGGGGCGGTTACAGTCGGTGTTCCCGTCAAGGATACCGTTAAATCGGCGGATGGTCATGGATGGGTGAGGGAAACACTCGACCGCGATAGTCTTTGGCTGATACAGACTCCTCAAGCGTTTACACGGGATGTGATACAAAAGGCCTATGATGATGCGTATAACGTTAATTATTATGGGACTGATGACGCATCGCTTGTCGAGAGGATAGGTGTTCATGTGAAGGTGATTCATGGCTCTTATGATAATATCAAGATTACCACGAAAGATGATATTGTAATGGCTGAGGTCCTCGTTCAGAAATTTAAGAAAGGAGTAAGATGAGAATCGGTATAGGATACGACAGTCACCGTCTTGTTGAGGGGGGAAGGCTGATCCTCGGGGGTGTGGAGATAGCGCATGAGAAAGGCCTCATGGGTCATTCCGATGCGGATGTTCTCGTCCATGCCATCTGTGACGCGATTTTAGGCGCACTCGGCGGAGGCGACATCGGCAGGCATTTCCCTGATACGGATCCGGCTTACAAGGGCATATCCAGCATAAAGCTGCTTCAGAAGGTATACGCCGTGGCCGGAGAGAGGGGATTTGTGGTGAATAATGTAGATTCTACGGTTATTCTGGAAAGGCCCAAGTTGATGGGCTCTATGCAGGATATGGCAGTAAATATCTCTAAGACATTACGCATTTCCGTGGATAGTGTAAATGTCAAAGCCAAGACGAATGAAGGGATGGGGTTAATCGGGCGTGACGAAGGTATCGCCGCCTTTGCAGTGGTTACGATACAGGAGAAAGATAACAAATGATGTCACGCAAATATCGGGTCAGATTTGCCCCATCGCCTACGGGAGACCTTCATGTGGGGAATGCCCGGACAGCCCTCTTCAACTGGCTCTTCGCCAAACATTATGGAGGCAGGTTTATCCTTCGTATCGAAGATACGGATCAAGAAAGGACTTCCAGAATATTTGAGAGAAACCTTTTGGAAGATCTGAAATGGCTTTCTCTGTATTGGGATGAAGGACCTGAGAAAGGCGGAGAATTTGGACCGTATCATCAGATTGAACGTCTTCCTCTCTATAGTACATACCTGAAAAAGTTGATTGCGGATGAGAGGGTTTATCCCTGTTATTGCACGGAGGAAGAATTGGAGGCGGAACGCCTCACTCTCCTTTCCATGAAAATGATGCCACGCTATATGGGGGAATGCCGGAATCTGACGGATAGCGAGCGGAAGTCACTTGAAACCAAAGGAAGGAATGCCGCGTTTCGTTTTAAGGTAAAGCCCGGTTCCATTGAGTTTGACGATCTGATTCGTGGATCAATGAAGTTTGAAGGCGAGGCGATCGGCGATTTCATCATCGTACGCTCCAACGGCATCCCTTCTTATAACTTCGCCGTAGTCATTGATGATCATCTTATGGAGATCACCCATGTGATCCGGGGAGAAGACCACCTTTCCAACACCGCCATTCAGATTCTGCTCTATGGGGCGCTTGGTTTTACGCCTCCTTCATTCGCGCACCATTCACTCATTCTCGGCAGGGACCGCTCAAAGTTAAGCAAGCGTCACGGGTCGGTATCGGTGCGTGAATTCAGAAAGAAGGGGATACTGCCTAAGGCGCTCTTAAATTATTTGTCACTTTTAGGTGGTTCTCTCGGAGAAGGAAAAGAGTTCGCTTCCCTGGATGAGATCATCGATATGTTTTCCCTGGAACGGGCCGGCAAAAGCGGCGCCATCTTTGATGAAAGCAAGCTGAAATGGCTAAATGCCATGTATATAAGGGATTGTGACGTTGAAACGCTTATAGAATTGCTAACGCCCTTTCTCAAAAAAGCCGGATATGACCCCGATCTCTTGGACCACACGTGGCTTCATCAGGTGGTGGATGCAGTAAAAGATAACATCGTTACATTGAACGAGATTAGCGGCTACATCGATATGTTCGTCGATGAAAAATACCATGTTTCAAGAGAGGCGGCGGAAATACTCCGGGGCAATACGGTCGCTGAAATTTTGAAGGCCCTTCATGAAGTATTAACTCAGAGTGAAATTTCAAGAAAGAACTTCTACTCTACTCTCATTCATTCAGTCCGGGAAAAAACAGGTTTGAAGGCGAAGAGCATCTTGATGCCCCTGAGGGCGGCCGTTACCGGCAGGACATCGGGGCCGGAACTCGAAAAGATTTTTTCCATCTTGGGAAAAGAGTCTATTCTCAAAAGGCTGGAGCAGGCACGTCAGTTCATGGAAATGTAGCATAATAGACATTTCCCATTTTATCTGTATATATGAGCTGGTCAAACGTTCTCTGATTTCCGGGGGTTCTCAACCATAGAAGAATAGCCTGGATCTCTTCATCCGATGCGCCTTGCAGCTGCTTTCTCACAAGGTATACTGCTTCATTAAGAAAAATGTTTGTGTTTTTGAAGTCATCATAAAGTTTCTCAAGCCCCTCGTAGAGTTGGATATTCGTAATACTATAGATAGAATATCGTCTCAGTAAATCATTTCCAGTACGCCTGGTATTTTCCCGCATTACGTCGACTTCTTTTTTATTATATAGAATTACCTTCCTTGATTTGCTTTTTTCAAACCCAGAAAACAGAGCAATAGCTTTTTTAGTATCGTACTCATGTTCAGGTACGATCGGCGTGTAGGAAATGTTTTGCTTTGCGACATAATTGGCGCTGCTGATTACACCTAAAGTAAAAGCAGTTTTATTCGCATGAGACAATGATTTCCAATCATTGCCATTCAATTCAGAGATGTTCGCCTTTTCCGCATATAAGAGGCACGGGTAAAGTACTATGAAGATTATGCATAGAAGCCTTTTCATAAACCACCTCATTAAAGCCTGAGTATTGTAACGATCTTTGATTGAATCTACCTATTTCAGTTAATTATTTCAATATAAGATTTCAGCTATTACCTTGTGAGTAATTGGAGTAGGGGGCTCTGCGTGTGACTGCCACATAACTTAATGGCTCTTCAGGCAATTAGTGCTGGCTTAAGCATCGGTATCTGATCAGCCTGTCTTATGATTTCTCTGGATACAGGGGGAACAGGAAACGGATGCGATGAGAGCAGCCAGGATGATGATACGATTGATCATCATGGCGATATACTGTGCTGACAATGTCCTGCTATGTCTTATGCCGTGCGGCGTGTAACGTGAATCCGGCAGCGAGTGCATTCCCCGTAGCGTGCTGCGGGGTAAGCGAGCGAATGGGGAACANNAGCCTATCGAATGATCCCTATACCAAATCCGAAATGAAACCGGGGTTCATTATTATAATCCTCTGGCTTGATAAGGGCATGTTCGCGCGCGGCAAGAACAGGGTAGGTATACTGAATCTCTTTTATCGGGAGGACCTTCTTTCCCGTAACCTCCCCAGCAACTGTGATCAGCCGGTAAGGAGCATAAATAGCAGGATCAAGAAAGCCTTGGAAGACAACAAGGAAACGACCATAGGAAATGTCTCTATTCTCGGGTCTGTACTGACGGTCCAGAGGCTGCTGAAGGACCTCTACTAAGGTTTCCTCTTGCTTCACCGTTGTAGAGAGAATTACTCCACCAAGAACCACCACTTTTCCCAGATATGCGGAGGGATTCTTCTGGAGTTCCTGGAAGGAGACAGAAAGGTTTGCTTCACGAAGAGATTTATCTGAGATTACCGGTGCACAGGCGGTTATGATAAACGCCAAAGCGATCGAGAGGAAAAATTTCATCGTATCGGGTACTGACATTTTTTTCATTACCGGAAATCGACCCGGCTCCCTGAAATAATTATTAGATTAACTATATATTGAATTGTAACGGATACGCAACATAAAAATGAATGGGCAAGGCGGTTCCCCTGACGACTGTCAATGCGGTTAAGGAAAATATGAACCGGCGCAAAAAATCGCTCTCTTCATGAGAGTTAGACTGATCGAGGAGTCGAAGATTTGTGTGAAAATAAGAGACGGGAGTGCGTGAATCCTTGGATCATTTTTCAACGCAAGGTGGAGAGGTATCAGATTTCTGTGTTGACCTGAACACATACATAAGGTATATTTTCTTAGGATATTTTTCCTGGGTACCTTTATTGCAGTGACTAAAATGACTAAAAGGGGGGCACTATGAAATTAATCGACGAATTTGATCTCAAGGGAAAAACAGTTCTGTTCAGGTTTGATTATAATGTTCCTTTGGACAGTTCCCTAAACATTACCGATGATATCAGAATAAGAGCAACGCTCCCGACGATCAACTACGCCCTTGATGCGGGGGCAAAAGTGGTCATAATGTCTCATCTGGGGCGCCCGAAAGGAAAAGTTGCGCCTGAATTCAGTCTTGCTCCAGTGGCGAAAAGGTTATCACGACTTGTGAATAAACAGGTGGTAATGGCAAAGGACTGTATTGGCGATGAAGTCAAAAAATTAGTTCAAGGAATGAACGCCGGGTGTATAGTTCTTCTCGAGAACTTGAGGTTTTATGCTGAAGAAGAAAAGAATAATGATGAATTCGCCAAGGAACTGGCCAGCCTGGGTGATGTCTACATTGACGATGCCTTTGGAAACGCCCACAGAAAACATGCGTCGAACGTGGGAATCATCAAGTATATGAAGGAGTATGGTGCAGGCTTTTTGATAAAACAGGAATTTAATTATTTAAAGAATTCCGTGGAAAATCCCGCCCGACCATTTGTCGCAATCATTGGAGGTTCCAAGGTTTCCGGGAAACTTGAACCCCTTCTTAACCTCATAAAAAAAGTTGACAAAATGATTATCGGGGGTGGTATGGCCTTTACTTTTTTAAAAGCGCTGGGACATGAAATCGGCAAATCTATTTTTGAAGAGGAGCTTATGCCGAAGGCACATGAGATCATGGAAACGGCAAAAAAACTGGGCGTCAAGTTTTATTTGCCCGTTGATTGTGTCATCGCCGAAGGTATGAGCGCCGATGCGGAAACCAAAATTGTGCCGGTGCAGGAAATCAATGCCAAATGGATGGGACTTGATATAGGCCCCGCTACCATTACACTTTTCACCGAGGTGCTGAGCAATGCCAAAACTGTTATATGGAATGGACCCATGGGGGTATTTGAAATTGATGCATTCAGCAGGGGTACATCGGCGCTGGCGCACAGTGTGGCAAATTCCTATGCCCTTACCATTGTAGGAGGAGGGGATACGGATGTGGCAATTGATAAGGCCGGAGAAAGTGACAGAATTACCTATATATCGACTGGAGGAGGAGCCTCGATCGAACTTCTGGCGGGCAAATCGCTCCCCGCTATCGAGGCTCTGAATGGTTATGAGAGTACGCGTTGAGTAGGGGCAAGAAAGAGAGAGAAAAGGGGGATGTAACCCCCTTTTTTTGTGGTTGATGACGTAGCAGTGCAGAGAAGTTGTTATGCGCAATATAAAGATGATTCTGGAGTATGAGGGAACGAGATATCATGGATGGCAATACCAGGTCGGCAGGATCACAATTCAGCAGGTTCTTGAAGAGTGTATCGGCACCATAACGCAGGAAAAGATCAGGGTCATCGGTTCCGGCCGAACGGATGCGGGTGTCCACGCGCTTAATCAGGTTGCGAATTTTACCACGAACACAACTATCGAGACGAGAAATCTTCTCAGGGGTATAAACAGCCTCCTGCCGGTGGATATTGCGGTGAAGGAACTCATGGAGACGAATGGGGCTTTTCATGCGCGACATGACGCAAAAAATAAAGTATATTTGTATCAGATAGTAAATAGTCCGGTGCGTTCGGCCTTATACAGCCGCTATGCATGGTTTATTCGTGAGCCCCTTGATTTAGAGCGGATACGGGAAACGAGCGCGCTCCTTATAGGTACGTATGATTTTTCTTCTTTCTGTGCCGCGAATTGCGGCATTAAGAATCATGTGAGAACTGTGATGAATATAGATGTGGAGATGAGTCAGCGCGGTATGATAAAAGTATATGTGGAAGCCGACGGCTTCTTAAAGTATATGGTAAGGAATATCGTGGGTACACTATCTGATGTGGGAAGGGGCAAATTATCCCCGGCAGCGTTGAAGGGTATTATGGAAGCGAAGGATAGAAGATGCGCGGGCGTAACGGCGCCCGCGTGCGGATTGTTCTTAAAGGAAGTAAGATATTGATGTTCGACTTTTCGCGAGGGTAGCACACATGAAGATTTTGATACTGGGTCATAAAGGTATGCTGGGGAGTGATCTGCTCCTGAGACTTTTTGCCTTTCATGATGTAACAGGAAAGGATATAGAAGATTTCGATATTGCTTCACAAGGAGTATGTGAAGAAGTGATTGCTGAGACTGAGCCGGATATTATCATTAATGCAGCCGCGTATACCAATGTTGATGGATGTGAATCTGACAGTAATGCATGCTTTTCTGTAAACGCTGAAGGGGTTAAAAATATCGCGTTAGCCTGCCGGCAGAAGAGAATAAAAATAGTGCACTTCAGTACAGATTATGTATTTGATGGTACACGGAAGACTCCTTACCAGGAGGATGATAAATGCACTCCTCTCAATGTGTATGGCAAGTCGAAGCTCGCGGGAGAACAGTACTTGAAGCAATTTTCCGACAATTTCCTTCTCATCCGCTCCGCGTGGCTTTATGGTAAGAACGGGAATAACTTTGTCAAAACGATCATTGAGAAGGCAAGAACAGAAAAACTCTTGAAAATTGTTGATGATCAAGTCGGTTCCCCGACATTTACGTGGGACCTGGCGGCAGCCGTTCAATTATTAATCGAAGGTCAGCATACGGGGACTTTTCATATTACAAACCGGGGGAATTGCAGCTGGTATGAATTTGCGGCAAAAATTTTAAAGAGTGCCTGTATCCCCGATGTGACCGTGAAACCCATCAAATCGGATGAACTTTCGAGACCCGCCAGACGCCCGCATTACAGTGTTCTCACATGCCGCAAATTTTCAGAGACTACGGGAAAGGTCATGAGGTACTGGCAAGTTGCCCTGGATGATTATATAAGCAAAATGGGATATTGATTTATAAGCTCATTGGAACGTTGAATCCGCTCGAGAGCGCATACCTCTTTACGTGTTGTGGCGAAGGTGTGAATGGAAATAATCTTGACACCATACCGCGATTTCAGTATATTTCTTCGAATTCCCCTCCATATCTGGAATATGTAATACAGTAGTAATACAATTCTGAAAATCTTTCTGTAAAATGGGCAGTAAGCCCATGTGGGTTATCTCAATACAATATATAGGGACATTATGAAGAAACTGATTTTTATTATTGCAGCGGCTGCTTTGAGCCTTTTCGTTTCTCTTTTTTATGCTCATGCACAGGATAGAATTCGGGCAGTGGGGATGGCTACCATTCATAAAGGCGCTGTTGATATTGCCAGAGATAAGGCCATTGAGAATGCCCAACGCAACGCGGTGGAAGAAAAAGTGGGCGTGATGATAACCAGTGTTTCGGAAATAGAGAACTATCAAGTTAAGCTGGACCAAATCTTATCGGAATCAAAAGGGTTCATCAATTCCTATAAAGTAATTTCCGAGAAGAGANNNGCCATTGAGCTTGTCATGCTGAGGAAATCTAAGCCCCGACTGATGTTTATATTCGGTGATCGTGCGCAGAAGGATGCTATTGCTGAGGCGTCCATGACAAGATATTTTATCGCGCAGGGATTTAAAGTTATTGATGCTGATTCGGTAAAGAAAATTAAAGGTGTTGAGGAGTTACGAAGTTTGATCAGTGATCGAACGGGTGTTAAAAAAATAGCGCAGAGTTATGGTGCAGAGATAATAATACTAGGCAACGTGGAGGTTGTGACGAGGTCATTCAAGATGGGTGACGTTGAAATATCTGCCAATGAAGTCACCGTATCGGGGAAGGTCGTCAATGGGGATACGGGGGAAGTTATTGCAACAAATAGTAAGGCGCGTAAAGGGGAAGTGAAAGAGACCACCGAAGAAACGGCAAGGGATCTTGCCAAAGGCATGAAAGAGGATATACTGGAACGGTGGTCATCGGAATTGACGAATGTGGTAACAGTAACGCTGGAAATTTCGGGTTTAAAATCATATCACGATCTGTCACGATTTAAGGAACTTTTGTCCGCAGAGGCAAAAGGGGTGAAACAGGTGCTCCAGCGTTCTTACAGGGATGGTGAGGCTGAGCTGGATGTTGAGATCAGGGGCAATACGCAGAGCCTCGCTGATGATATTGCTGCCATTACAATGAATGGCAAAACAATTAAAATAGTAAACATAACGCAAAACAAGATCGAAGCAAAATTGGCGCCTTGATTCTGTTTTCAAAGTTATTATGTGAGGGAGGCCGTGATGAAGGTTAGAGAATATCGGATGTTTATCATGGGAGTGCTTATTCTGATGTTTCTCTCAGGGTGTGCCGTAAGTGAAAATTACAGAACCGGTCAGGAGTTGAGTAAGGCAAATCGATGGGAAGAAGCCATAGGGTATTTTGAGAAGGCACTGACCGAGAATCCCGAGAGTAAGGAATATAAAGAAGCGCTGGTAAATGCCAAGCAGGAAGCGGCTAAAATTCACTATGAAAAGGCCAGAGCGGCGTTGGCGAAGGTTCCCGATCAGAATATACCCGCCTTTGAGCAGGTTGCAAAAGAAAGCAGCCTTGCATACAATCTTTATCCTCAAAACAAAGATATCAAAGCTTTTCACGAAAATCTCAAGGAAAAAATCAATGCCCTTGATAAAATGGTGAAATCGCTTTACAGCCAGGCTGAATCTGACATGCAAAAAGAGGACTGGATGTCAGCATTGGCAAAATTAAAGCAGATCAATACAATATCTCCCAATTATGAGGATACAGGGGGTAAACTCGCGAAAATTGTAAAGGAGCTTTATCAGCTGGGGATCAAATTAAGCAAACAGGAAGATTGGAAAATGGCGGCACAGGCATTTAAGGCTGCCATGGATATCAATCCCGGTTATTATGATGTGGCAAAGCTATACAGGGATGCCAAGTCAAGGGATAACGCAGACTATTTCGTTGCCGGGGCTGAGAAAGCAGAGATGGCACAGGACTGGGGGAAGGCTATTTCTTTGTTTGAAAAGGCTGCCGAATATCAAGCGGAGAACCAGGCGCTGTTAAAAAAACTGGATAGCCTTAAGGAGAAAATAGGACAGATTTACTTCGAGGAAGCAGGAAAACTTGTAGATCAAGGAAAACTATANNGGATCTCGTGAGTAAATTCTGTGGTATGCTCATGGAAAGGGCAGACAAGCATCTAGAAAAAGAGATGTGGGGAAATGCGCTGGTATGGCTGCAAAAAGTTGAAGTGTTAAATCCCGGCTATCCCGAGCTGTTCCAGAAAATGTTGGAAACAAAGGATCAGCTTAACAAGAGAATTAAAAAATCTATCGCCGTGTTTGATTTCGGCAGTCCCAGTACCAACAAGGATGCAGGAAAGATAGCGGCCAATAAACTGATTACATATCTCCATAGGAAGGCCAGTGGTGACCTGCGCATAATAGAGCGTGAGAATCTGCAATCCATATTAAGGGAGATGCAATTGGGGCAGACTGGTATTGTTGACGTAAAATCGGCGCAGACGGCGAAGATGAGAGGCATAGACACATTTATCCTGGGTGATGTTCTCCATTTCTCAACTAAACTTGTAGATAACCCTACTACCACGCAGATTAAGGTGCTTGTTGATGAAGAAGATGTCCGGAATCCGGAGTTTTCGGATTGGTTGATGACACATCGCAATCCGACTGACGAAGAAATGAAAACGGCTCCCCCCCGGACCATTAAGAAAAAAAATTATCAATTTATTCCTCACAAACAAGGCATAGCAAAAATCAACGCTATGATTGAGATTTCCTATAAGCTAGTGGATACCGCGACAGGAGAAAATATTTTTACAAACACCATATCGGGGAAATTGGTCAAAGAAGATAAATATCAGGATGCCGTACCTGCCGCCAACATAGCCAGTAAACAATTAGAACTTCCCACTGAGGCGGAAGTGATTGATGAATTAACAACTCAAAAGATTTCTGAAATGGGGCAGAGCGTCCTCAAACAGTATCAAAGCCTTGAAGTTGAATATTTCAATCAGGGTGAGCAGCAGAGACAAAGGCGGCGTAATTATGATCTTGCCATCGAACGGTACACCGATGCCATTTTTGATGAAAAATTAAAAAGCATTTCTACCACCATTTCCCAGAAAGCACAGGAAATGATAGATAAGCTGGTTCAAAGTAAGTGAGTTTAAATGACAATCCGGATCATGCCCGGAAGCCGCAGGTGGAGTGATTAATGAGTAAGAGGGTTCACCTTTGTGTGTGCACATTTCTGTTGCTTATAACCGTTATCTGTCCGGTTTTCACTGCTTCTGCAATCCCTCAAATTAAGGTATCTGTTTTTAATTTCACGACAATGGAGATAGAGGCCTCAGGCTATAATACCATGGTTGCAAATATGCTCATGAGTAATTTGAGCTGTGAGTCTTATCTTTCCATACTTGATCGGAAGGAACTCGAGGCTTTTTTGAGCATGAATGATCTTCAACAGAACGACAATCTGGAAAACGTCACTCATATCGGCTCAAGATTGGGTCTCAGTGCGGTCGTTGTCGGCAGCGTGGGGAAAAAAGAATCTGTGATTATGATTCACGCTAAAGTTTTTCATGTTGAGCAAAAACGCATGATTTTTGAAACCAGGGTGAAAGCGCTGGGTAATGCCGGCCTTGAGGGTGAGGTCAAGAAGCTCAGTAATTCGATTGCGGAAGCCATATCAGGTTCCGGAGTGAAGCAGCAAAAGGAGGTGGAAAAGGCAGCAACTCAGGACCCCCTTAATGTGCAGAAACGTTCGAGTGCTCAATGGGTCGGTCTGAGCTGGGAAGCTCCACCGGGATTGGCGGCTTCCGGGTATGAGATATTTCGCAGTAAGGCTGAATCCGGGCCTTTTACAAAGATTGCCCAGGTAAATCAACCGGAATACCGTGACCTATATCTGGAAAGGAATACTCTCTATTATTACAAAATTCGCGCATATACTGCGAGAGGGCTGCAAAGTGATTTCTCCGCAATTATAACTGCTGAAACGGCGTTGACGCCTAATCCTCCCATTATCTTGAAAGCGGAGGGACATGTAAAAAGTATCGAACTGACATGGTCTCCCAGCCCCATAGCCAGCGATGACAAGGTGCCATTGAAGGGGTATAAACTATATAGAGCAAACACACAGCAGGAGCTGTATAAAGAGGTTGCCAATATTCCGTCTCAAGAAGCAGTTGCTGGTGTCGCGAGTGCAGTCCCCGATAAATTGGTGAAAGTGATCTATCTTGATAAGGGACTCAAAGATGGCGAAGACTATTATTATAAGCTCACCTCCTACAATGAGAAAAACCTGGAGAGTGATTTTTCTTCTTCCATGAAAAGTGTTACAACACCGATTGTCAGTGGCCTTTCCGCGCAGGGTGATATGATCAGAGAAATAAAGTTGACGTGGAATATGATGGAATCGCCGTTTATAAAAGCATACTATATTTACAGAAGCATCTCTGAAAATGAAAATTATGCGAGAATTAAAAAAGTGAGTGTATCAGATGTGGGGGGTGTGAAAAAACTTGAGTATACGGACAGGGAAGGATTGAACGATAAGACGCGTTATTTTTATCGGGTCACCGCAATTGAAGATTCGGAGGTAGAAACATCGCCATCTGTGATGGTATCCGCCGTGACGAAGGGTAAGCCGGCAACTCTTCAAGGTTTAAAGGCAAAAAGCGGTCTTGTGAAAATGATAGAAATCACATGGCCCATATGTTCGTCTGAAGAAGTTGAAGGCTATAATCTTTACGTGTCCAAAGAAAAGGAAGGCAAATTTTCCCTGCTGAAACGCATTGACGGTCGGGCGATACACAGTTTTGTCCATGGCGGTCCTTTGGAAAAACTGGAAGATGGCGTCACATACCATTATTCGATGAGAACCTTCAACAAGGTGAATGTAGAAAGCGAACTTTCTGAAACTATCTTTGCTGTCACGAAACCGCGGCCGGCAAACCCTTATGGATTAAATGGGGAGGCATCAAAAGTCAAAGAAGTGCCTCTTGCATGGCAGCCAAACCCTGAAAAGGACATTGCAGTGTATCATATTTACCGTGCTGCGGGTCCTGAAGACTTTGCCCTGATTACAAAGGTTTCCGGGAAGACCGGCTATCAAGACAAAGATTTAAAAGACGGTACCACATATAAATATAAAATCAGTGCCGAGGATAAAGATGAACTGATCAGTGATTTTTCGGATGTCATCAGTGTTCAGACGAAGCCAAAACCGAAAAAGCTTGAGGGAGTGATGAGTCGTATTAGTGAAGGGAATGTGATACTGGCATGGGAACCGGGAAGCGAGCCCGATCTTACCCATTATGTTGTCTATGAGAGACGTTTTTTTGGTCTTCAGAAAATTGATGCGGTGAAAATAACGAGT
>JAFNGM010000275.1:17844-18170 GCA_017885225.1 Syntrophaceae bacterium
GAGATAACGGTTGGTGAGTAATAAGAGGTGTATCTCACACTGTTCTATTATGGAATACATACGTTCAGAAAAGCCTCTGCCTTTTTGAACGTGGTGAGGAGGGTGTTGCAATGGCCTTATGGCGAAGAGAAGAATTTTTTCGAAACATGAGAGTAAGGAAAATCAGGGACAGATGTGCCTTGGCGATTCTTTTTGTTATTGCGTGTGTTCTTTTCAAGATATGCCTTGTCGTCACTTCCCGGTACTACATGGTATTTCGCCGTTTCAGCCGCAAACGATAAAGTACCGAAAAACACACACGCAATAACAAAAAGAATCGCCAAGGC
>JAFNGM010000276.1 GCA_017885225.1 Syntrophaceae bacterium
GCGGCGATGAGGTCCTGCCGTGTGTGCCGTGACCAGCCCTTACCGGCCCGGAGACGGCCCATGAGGACAACATCGAGGACGGAGATGGGGAATGTCTTGTTAATATGGACATTCTGGGGCACATAGCCGATGCGGTGGGCCACTTTTCCGGGGGAACACCCGAAGACGCGCACTGTTCCTCTATCGGGCTGAAATAATCCGAGCATCAGCTTCAGAAGGGTCGTTTTCCCTCCGCCGTTGGGGCCGATAACGACGAGAAAATCACCCCGGGGCACCGCCAGGTTCACCCCGCGGAGTATCGTTTGTCCGTTGAAGGAAAACCACACCTCATGGATTTCTATTATTGGTTCAGCGCTCATTTTTTTTCATCAAACGGCAGTTATGAATTTCCGGGCGACCTCGCGCAGGTTTCCGGCCCAGTTTTCCGCCAGTGGATCGACGTGCACAACGTGGCCGCCGATTTCGCGGGATATCATCTCAGCGCTTTTCGCGGAGAACTGCGGCTGGACAAACACTACTCTGATGCCGTGTTCCCTGGCATGACGAATGAGTGTTGTAAGTTGCGCCGGTTTCGGTGCCTTTCCCTCGATTTCAATGGGAACCTGTTCAAGCTCATACTCTTTGGCGAAATAGCCCCATGAGGGGTGGAACACCATGAATCGATCCCCCTTCCGGCCCGCAAACAAATTCTTCAACTCGGCGTCCAGCATGTCGATCTCTTCTAAAAAAGCGGAATAATTATTTTTATAGCGCGTCTGGTTGTTGGGATCAATGTCAATGAGGGCATGGAGGATATGCTCGGCCTGTATTTTCACCAACGCCGGAGACAGCCATACGTGAGGGTCCTGGGTTCCCTCATGGTGATGATGCCCCGTTCCGGTATATCCGTGACGGCTTTTTTTGTCACGAGGGTGATCCGTCATGATGATTTTTTTGATCCCCTCGTCTGTGTGGACGATGCGCATTTTCGGATTTGTTCCTGCAATTCTTGGCAGCCAGGCCTTCTCAAAATCTATGCCCACGGCAAAATAGACGGCGCATTTCGACAATTCGGCCATCTGCTTCGGTTTGGGTTCATACGTGTGAGGATCGGCACCCGCGGGAACCAGGACAGCAACGCTCACAAGGTCGCCCCCGATTTTCTGGACAAAATACTTTTGCGGTGCGATGCTCACAAAGACCCTGGTAGTGGCAGCTTCAACCGGTGAAGTCCAGAATGCCAGAAAGACAATACAGAAGATCGGGGTTATTTGTTTCCATATACGCTTCACTATGTTTCCCCCTTCAATTCAAATTTTCTCATTATCCTCCTGGGGGCAGCAAATCGCTGCTCTCAGCACAATAGGTGCGTATGCAAGGTGCATCAACAAATGCGGTGGAAGATTCTATGCAACTATGTTGCATTCAAAAGAACGTGTCAAGATTTTTTAATTCTAAGGCAGGCACTGTACAAACTTGCTAAAATAAACGGAGAGATAATTAAGTTCGGCAAATCCCCCTCTCTGTTTCTTCAGCAGTGAAGATACAGGAGGGGGTATCATTTTGGGAGTTGATGGGAACTCTATTGAAAGAGCTTTCGGATCATTTCCGCTGCGAATTTCTTACCGTCGGCGAGATCATGTTGATCGGGATGTCCCTCTGCGCTGAGGGCTTCTTCCGCCCACGCCTGGTGTTCCGGCTTCTGCATCAGCGTATCAATAAGCTTACTGTCTACCTTACCCCTGCATCCGAAGTGGCCGACGACTTTGGCTTTGGATGCCAAACTAAAGGCGTGTTCGAAGGCCTGTTTGGGCAGTTGGCCGCCCCGAAGGGATCCGTGGGTGGAGAAAAAGGCAACTTTTTGGCCTTCAGGAAGTCCTTTGATAAATGAAGTTGCCGGAC
The DNA here is from genome assembly GCA_017885225.1 of Syntrophaceae bacterium. GTDB lineage: Bacteria > Desulfobacterota > Syntrophia > Syntrophales > UBA2185 > UBA2185. The sequence goes on from JAFNGM010000276.1 coordinate 1,882, forward strand.
CAGGTACACTGTGAGCGCGAACTGGGAATCCGCAAAATATAATGTCATATCCTTTCACGTTCTGCATATCCTTGATGGATTTTAGTTCTTTTTCAATTTCGAGAGCTTCGTATATTGCACGGGCAAGCTTTTCCGTATTGCCTGTTGCTGAATAGTAAGTGACCAACGCCTTCATATTGCCTCCTTGGAAAAATGATTTGCCGAGACTCATACAAGATTTTGAAGCAGTTTGCAAGAACTTATCTTTTCAACAATATTGAAGCTCTCCGCAGTAAACTGCGGAGAATCTTCGATCCACAATGAATAATAATGTTCCCCATTCGCTCGCTTACCCCGCAGCTTGCTACGGGGAATGCGCTCGCTACCGGATTCAATTTTTCTATTTAAATGGTACTTCCCGATTATAGAATTTTCCTATCTCTTTTTCTCTATATTCCTGAGGATTTCGTCCATCTTTTTCAGCTCATCTCCGTAACCGCTCCAATTGCCGATCTTAAGGTACTCTTGCGCTCTCCTGTAATGAGAAAGAGCCTCCAAGGCTAATTCCCTGTCCGTCTTTTCTCTCACCGGCCCTGTGGTCCTCGCCACTGCCGTCTGTTCTCTCTCCCTCAAGGGCTTTCCGCCGAAGATCCGCTGGAGGGAAGTTTCTAAATTTTCCTCCATCGCAATGGAGTTACCATACGCCACGATAACCCGTTTCAATTCAGGAAGTTGCCCTTTTTCCGCGGAAAGGTAAAGGGGTTCTATATAAATAATAGATTTTTCAATAGGTATTGCCAAGATGCTTCCCCGGATGACCTGGGAACCACGCTGGTTCCAGAGTGAAAGCTGCTTGGAAATTTCCGTATCCTGATTTATGCGGGCTTCTATCTGGCTCGGTCCGTAGACAAGTTTTTGTTTCGGGAATTTGTAGATAGTGATCTTCCCATAATCCGGCATATCACAGCGGACTGCCATCCATGCGGACATGTTGTCCTTTTTGCTGGGGGTAAAGGCCACCAGAAGAATGAACTCTTCTTTTTTATCTCCGGGAAGTTTCATGATTGTGTAGTACGGCTCCATTTCCCGTTCACTGCCGGGGGTTTGTTTTCCAGGTATGGCCCAGAGATCTTCTTTGTTGTAAAAGACTTGGGGGTCTTGCATGTGGTACGCCCCGTACATCCTGGCCTGTATGGCCAGCATGCTCCGCGGATAACGGACATGGCGTTTCAGTTCTTCCGGCATTTCCTCCATAGTATGAAAGACTCCGGGGAATATGCGGGCATAGGTCTGAATGATGGGATCTTTCATGTCGCTCATGTAGAGTCTCACGGTCCCGTCATAGGCGTCAACGGTTGCCTTGAGAGAGTTGCGAATATAATTCCCCATTTTGGCGGTAGGTTCGGAATAGGGAAAACGATCTGTAAGGGTATAGCCATCCAACATCCAGATAAGACGGCCTTCCGGGGAAATTACCATGTAGGGGTCTCCGTCAAATTGAATGAAGGGCACGATACGGGAAACGCGTTCTGTCACTTTCCTGTAAAACATGACGCGACTGTCGGCTGTAATGTCGTCGGAAAGAAGAATGGTAAACGAGCCGAATCGTGCCGCGAAAAGCAGCTTTTTCCAGAAAGAGAGGGGAACTCCTCCCCTGCCTTCGTAAGTGGTGTACACGTTTTTATCACCCACGGGATAATCGAACTCCTGGCGCTTTGTCCGGACAAAAACATATTCGTTGGATGTTTCGCCGTAATAAATTTCGGGCCGTGTAATTCTGATGTTCGTGGTGGAGACGGGGGGGATATCTTTGATGAAGAACTCCGGAAGTCCTTCACTCGATATGCGGTTTACCGGGCCAAGGACAACTCCATATCCGTGGGTGTACGTAAGATGTTCATTGATCCAGGTTCTTGCGGGCAGGGCCTGGTAGGAGAGTTCCCGCGGGGAGAGCATTACCTGACGGTACTCCCCCTTTATCGTGTAGCGGTCATTGTCTACGCTGATGAACTTATAGTAGGTGCGCATTTCCTGCAATTGTGAGTAAGTCTGGAGAAGGGGCGCATAATCCCAGAGACGGATATTTTTCACGGTCAGGTCATTTTTCCGCAGGTCTTCCGCGGTCAGATCTTCGTCTACCGGATATTCCAACTCCTCAATGTCATGAAGCTGATATGCCATGCGAGTGTACTTAATGTTTTGTTCGAGATAGGGCGTTTCCAGGACGATCTCATTAGGGATAACCTTGAATTTCTGAATGAGTGCGGGGTAGACATTCCGGCCGAAGACGAGAATCAAGAAAAATACAAATACTGCAGCAGCCGGAACACGCCAGTCCCGACGAAAGGCGTAATACACAACGGAGAGGCCGCACAGGATTGTGACTGCCATCAAGCTTTTGATTACCCACAATTGTGTCGTCACTTCGGCGTAACCGGGGCCAAAAACGACACCGCGTTTTGTGAAGAGGATTTCGTTCAGCTCAAGCCAGGCGCCGAAAGTTCCCCAGAAGAACAGACACGCGACGAGAACGGACATGTGTATCCGGACCTCTGGTGATATTCGCCATGTTCGAGGGGGGATGAAGGAGAACGCGCGGCGAATAAAATACATCACCCCCGTAGCTGCCATGCTGACCATGATTACAAAAAACAGCCAGCCATAGATGTGTTTCAAAAAGGGGAGCTGAAATATATAAAAGCCTATGTCTTTATTGAATACGGGATCGGAGATTCCAAACGATGAGGCATTGGCAAAGAGCAGGAAGTTTTCCCATTGAAACGTTCCGCTTGAAGCGGCGAAAAACGCGAAAATCAGGGAGGCAAACACAATCAGCATCTGCAGGGTTTTATTGTCTGCACCCTCCGGCAATACCTGGACGGTATCATCATCCTTAATAACAGAGATACGGGAAGAATAGTGAACGGCGAGAAGGAGATTTGTACAAAAAATCGCGAAAAAGACGATGCCGAAGAACGCCGCCATTTTGAGCTTGGTAAGGAGGGTTACGTAAAAAATGGTTTGATACCCTACCTCCTGGAACCAGAACCAGTCTGTGATGAGCATGATGACCTGCAGGGAGACGGCAAGGAGTGCAATAACGACAACGAAAAGGATTATTCCCTTAAGGTTTTGTAACCGGAGATGGGGTACTTTAAAGTTTACCATGGTGCGATTCCTCCTCAATGTTTCCGTATAGGTGAATGCACATATGATGTCAAGGGGCAAAGACATCCTGCGCCAACAAAAATCTCTGTTTACAATCACATCTCCATGATATATAACCAGCCCCGAAAAAGTCTATATAGTACCAGCTTGTGAAAATTAATCGTTTGTCACTTCCACCGCAGGTAGAAATCTTATTTAATATTATCGAAGATTTCTCAGTTACTTTGTTCCTTCGAAATGACATGCGTAGCTGTTCGGGCTGGTAATAGCACATGCGGAGGTGTATCAATGCAAAAAGAAATTGTGAGGGCCAACAGCATAGTTTTTATCGCAAGCTTCTGCACCCTGGTTATTGAACTGGTAGCGGGAAGGATTATGGCGCCCTATGTGGGAGTATCACTCTATACCTGGACGAGCATTATCGGTGTTGTCCTCGCCGGTATCAGCATAGGCGCTTATCTGGGAGGTCTGCTTGCGGACAGGTTTCCCAAGCCTTCAACGCTCGGCTGGCTTCTCTTTGCTTCCGGCATTGGGGCATTCTCCATTTCACCGCTTATCAATATTCTGGGGGCGACCCAGTTTCAGACCACGCTGATGATGCGTATTTTACTTCTTACTACAGTGATATTTTTTATCCCTTCCTGCATCCTGGGGATGATTTCTCCCGTTGTGGTGAAACTTACGCTTCAAAATCTGGCCAAGACCGGCAATGTTGTGGGGAAGATCTATGCCTTCTCCACCCTCGGTTCCATTATCGGGACGTTTGCGACGGGGTTTTATCTCATCTCCTGGATGGGAACGCGCAATATCCTTTTAAGTGTAGGGTTTATTCTTATACTGTCCGCGCTCATTTTCGGGGGAACGTTCATCAAAAAGAAATCTTTTGCTGTTGTTATGGTAGTGTGTATTTCTCTCGTCTGGAC
>JAFNGM010000277.1 GCA_017885225.1 Syntrophaceae bacterium
TGGAGGACATGACCCAATGGTTCCGTGAGGGTTTCAAGGGCTTTGAACAGCACATGAATCTTTTCCGGAAGTGCTACGGCCTCGACCATGAACCTGAATCGTCTCCTGATTACATGGAGATGTGGTCAAAGGCAGCATCTGATTTTCAGAATTCCTACAAGGAATTACTGGGCCTTATGGGGTTGGTTCCGAAAGAGGAATATCTTGCCCTGGCAGAACAATATGAAGCATTGAAGGAAAAGCTCGCTTCCCAGGATGAAACGATCCGTCATCTGAAGATGAAGAGTCCCTCAAAGGAAATCGATCAGGGCGAGGTCGTGAAAGGTTTCGAGTCACTTATGAAAAACCAGACCGAACAATTCCAGGAAGTGATGAAGTCCCTTGGTCAACTCTATAAAGAACCCCAGATGAAAAAGAACACGAAAAAATAATGTAATATTTCACTCGGAAATGGTATAAGGAATAGAGTTAAATAACGAATTGTTGGGTACTGCACATCTTCCTCTATATCAAAATGCGTAACGGCAAACATAGCTCCGGCTCCTATGAAATTCAATAGAAGCTGTCATTGTCAACCGTGGTCATTCTTCAGGATTAACGTTTCTCAAAACGCAGCCATTCATAAAAGTTAGTACTTCTGATATATACTACACAATGCACATCTCATTAAAAAAAGGTGGGAAACATGAATAAGGAAGAAAAAGAAAAGAGCATGCCACAAGACGCCCTCCTTGAATCCTGGATCAAGGCATCCAAGGATTTATGGAAATCGACAGCGAGCATAAGGCCTCCCGCCTTTGGCGGGATTTCGTCCGCATCCGGATCAGCGGAAGAGGAAGGCGCGGATATGAGTGCTGAGGATCCTGTGAAGATGTTTTCTGAAATATGGCAGGCGCTTTTCAACCTCATCAACAAACCCTTGACGGACGAATTTCACCCCACAAGCTTTCTCCCCGAATGGATGCTGAAGGCCTCCCAGCCCCTGTGGTCGGGATATTTTCTGCTCCAGAAACAGTGGATGGCAGGAGAGGAAAAAGTCTCTGCGGGGGAGCCTGAAAGATTTGAAAATCTTGCCCAAAAGATGACGAAGACCTGCTTTGACATGTATGAGAAAGAGTTCGGGCAAATCCTGAACATGCCGCAGCTGGGACTGACACGTGTCTATCAGGAGAGGGTGAACAAAACTATTGAAAAATTCACCCAGTTTCAGAGGGCGCTGACCGAATTCATTCAGCTTTTATTAATCCCTATGGAAAAAGCCTATAATACTGTCCAGGAGGAGATCAAAAATGTAGAAAAGAAGGGGAAAGAAGCTTTCAGGGATACCAAGACCTATTATCAATTCTGGATTAAAATAATGGAAGAGAACTATATGGTTCTCCTGAAGTCCGACGAGTACACAGAAAAACTGGGGGAGACCATGAAAGCACTTCACGATTACAAAATCATACGGATGCAGTTCCTCATGGATGTTCTTCAGGATCTTCCAATCCCGACAAACAAGGACATGGATGAACTTTACAAGGATCTGTACCTTTTGAAAAAACGGGTCAAAGAACTCGAGAAGAAGGTGAAGAGCCATGAAAGATGAAAAGCAAGTCAATCTAAACGATATGATGGGTCCCTTCAAAATGGCCGGTGATCTCATTTTTGCGGGGCTGGCAGGGGACACGGCCAAGCTCTACAATTATTTAAGAGATGCCCGGAATGTGCTGCTCAGCCCGATGAAAACGGAAATCGCCATGACCCCTTATGAAGTGGTGTACGAGGAAGACCGGGTAAAGCTGAAATACTACAAGCCTGACACGGAAACCCGGCTCACGCATCCCTTCCTCATTGTGTATGCCCAGGTAAATCGAGAGACCATGCTGGATCTCCAGCCGGGAAGAAGTGTTGTGGAGACATTTCTCAGGGCGGGGCTCGATTTTTACATGATTGACTGGGGGTACCCAACCCGCAAGGACCGGTACCTTACCCTTGATGATCATATCAACGGATACATGGACAATATCGTGGATTTTATTCTCGAGAAGCACAATATNNTTTGACACGGACGCAAGTCTCTTAAATATCTGGGCACGGGCCCTCAATCCGGACGAATTGGTGGAGACCTATGGAAATATTCCGGGTGACATCATGAATCTGGGATTTCTCCTCCTCAATCCTGCCCGCCTGATGATTGACAAATATGTAGGCTTTCTCGAGAATGTGAATAACTTTGATTTCGTGGAAAACTTTGTCCGCATGGAGAGATGGATTTTTGACAGTCCCGACTTACCGGCGGAGACATTCAGGGAATTCATCACGAATTTTTATAAAAAGAACCTTCTGATAAAAAACGAGGTGGAAATTGGCGGCAAGAAGGTGGATCTCAAGAAGATCACCATGCCTGTGTTAAACATCTATGGGAAGTACGATCACCTTGTCCCGCCCGCCATGTGCGATCAGTTCATCGGTAAAATCGGAAGCAAAGACAAGGAAGATCTCTGCCTCGACACGGGGCACATCGGCATCTATGTCAGTTCGAAAACCCAGAGAGAGTTCGGGCCGAAGATCATCCGCTGGCTCATGGAAAGAGACGGCAACGGTCAAGACAGGAAGGCATCTAAGAAGGTGAGGGTAAAGAAGCCCGTTCCAAAAAAAGTGAAGCGAAAGTAATTGGAACTACTGTAACACAACATAGCAGAGAGAACAGAGAGGGTAATTATGGCTGCGAAGAATGATTATTTTAAAGCAATGAGTAAAATATGTACGGCCTTCGGCATGACGGGGGACAGCGATGAACTCCTCAATCTCGTTGTCGGGTCTGCCGTAGACACGATGAAAGCCAAGGCGGCATGCCTCTATATGCCCAGCAAAGAGAATAATGAGTATGTAGCTGTTGCCCACAAGGGACTTTCAGAGCGATACCTCCATGCAACACATAAGCGTGTCGAACACACTATGAAGCTGCTCAAAGAGAAAGGCTATATACACTATCGTGACGCGAAGACGGATCCCAATGTCCGGAACCGTGAATCGAAGATTGCGGAGGGAATAGGGTCCATTTTAGTTGTCCCGGTCATGGTAAAAGGGAAGATGATCGGCAACCTCGCTCTTTATACATCCGACATCAGAGACTTTTCCAAAAAGGAGATTGAATTTCTCTCCATCCTTGCCGAGCAGGGAGGTACAGCCATTGAACATGCCCGTTTGATAGAGAAAATGAGAGAGCAGACAAAAATTTTCATTGAACTCACCGCGAGCATCATGGAAAGCCTGGATATAAAGCAGATTTTGCAGACATTGACCGCTGATGTTGCAAAAGCTATCGGTGTGAAGGCAGCATCCATTCGCCTCATGGATGATGCACGGGTCACATTGAAACTCGTTGCGAGCCATGGCCTTTCGGAAAAGTATCTCAACAAGGGACCCATATCGGCAGAAAAGAGTATTGCAGAAGCCCTCAAGGGAAAGCACGTTGTGGTCAAAGACGCGGCAAAAGACAGCGGCGTCCAGTACAGGGATGAAAAGAAAGAAGAGGGGATTGTGTCCATCCTCTGTGTTCCCATAAAGTCGAAAGAGGAAGTATTCGGTGTCCTTCGGCTGTACAGTGCAACGGATCGGGAATTTACGGAGGATGAAATCGAGTTTGTGACGGCTCTCGCCTATCTGGGAGGTGTAGCCATCCAGAACGTAAACCTCTACGCGATGTTAAAAGGTGACATCAAAGACCTGAGGGACGATTTCTGGATATTCAAGACCTGGTTTTAAGGCAGGGAAATCAGATCGGAAGATTTCTTCAAAAGGAGAGAAACGGCATGGGTTCTATAGTAGTTAAAGTTCTCTTTTCATTGAGAATGAAATAGGTTATAATAAAATAAAGGGCATAATTATTTAAGAAAGGAGGGAGTTTTATGAAAGCAGTACTGGTTTTTACCGGATCGGGACCCATTCTGATTCTAACCTCTTATTCTTTGATCGATGACCCAAGCTTCGTGAGCAAGTTGAAAGCAAAAGGGATAAAAAAATTTATTGTGTCCGAAATTCCTATGGATCAGTGTG
>JAFNGM010000278.1 GCA_017885225.1 Syntrophaceae bacterium
GAAATCGGGAAAGCGCCTGATATACCAACCGTCCCCGGCATGGCGGATACGGCGCTCATGATTGACATGATCCATCTTCTCACCGATGGTGAATTGTTGCTGACGTTACAGCGTGTCTATGGAAAGCTTCGCCCAGGTGGCTCTTTGATCGTAAGGACCACGGTGCCTTCGGATACACGTTTCTCCTGGAAGCGCTGGATCGAGACAAAGAGNNGAGGAAGAGTGGTGGTTTGTCGCGACGATAGGGAGCGGAGATAAAGTGTCTCTGTGAAACACGGATGAAGAATATTTTCTATCGGTCATTAATAGTTCTGTCGGACATTATGGGCCTGTGGGTATTCAGATTCATGGCCTGGTTTGTTGCGACGGGATATTTTCTTTTTTTCCCGGGAAGGGTGGCGGAAAGTGTTCGATTTTACGGGGCGCTTCTTCCGTCAAAACATCTCTTGTATCATATCTGGTGCGCGTGGAAGCAATTTCACAATTTCACTTATGTTTTTCTGGACCGGTTTCTCCTTTTCAAGAACTATCCGATTCACATCACTCATGAGGGATGGGAATATCTTGTCGAGACAGTACAAAGGAAGGAGGGCGGCATTATCCTCATGTCTCATGTAGGAAACTGGGAAATAGCAGCCCATATGCTTAAGATGCGGAGTCATAATATTCCGGGGATGAAACTGCTTCTCTACCTGGGTGAAAGGTTTAAAGACCAGATTGAACATGCCCAAAAGGAGGACCTCATCCAGAGTGGTGTGAAAATTATCGTTGCGGAAGAAAATAGTGTGTCTCCCACTGATATCGTTGAAGGTATTAACTTTCTCAAGGCAGGCGGACTGGTTTCCCTGACGGGCGACCGCATATGGCGTAAAGACCAGCGTGCCATCGCGGTCCGATTCCTGGGGCACGAGGTCTTCCTTCCGGAAACGCCGTTTGTGTTTGCCCTCCTGTCCGGTACTCCCCTGTATATTTTTTTCGCATTTCGCACAGGCAGAGAGACATACCACTTTCAAGTGCAACCGCCGGAATATGTCCGGGCAAAAGACCGAAGCGAGAGACAGAACGCAATCGCACAGGCGGCACAAGTCTATGCCGACCGCCTTGAGGAAATGGCAAGGCGTTATCCCTTTGAATGGTTTCACTTTGAGCCTTTTCTCGGGCGGAAACTGGGTGAGGTGAGAGACACCGGGAAACTTTAGACAAAGCAAAGGAAGTTTTTATAAAAGCCTTATGACTGACTTACAGCTCATCTGAAGCAGACCTTAAAAACGGTATGGGATCATCCTTTCTGTAGACAAGGGCCTGACAGACCGCGATGAGATTGCGGTCATCCCTCACCGTAATTTCATAGGAAGCCGTTCTCCGGGTTCGATTAATTTCCTTTGACTCAGCCCTCAAAAGGGTATTTTTTTTCGGCGTTTTCATATACGTCACATTGATATTCAGGGCCACGGCAATGGTGCCATGGCTGTTTGATGATATCTCGAAGGCCTCATCGATCAGGGAGAAAATCGCCCCGCCATGGGCCGATCCGTAGATGTTGTCCATCTGTTCCGTATACTCCATTTCACAGACCGCATAGCCTTCTTTTACATCTTTCAATGTTATATTGAGGAGCTTTGCGAAAGGCTCTTCGGAAACTTTTTTATGAAAAGCCGCTTTTTCCCAATTTTCCATGATTATTCACCACTCCCTTTGAGGATGATTAAGGTTATTCTTAGATTTAGTTGCATAAAGGATTCGAGGAATCAAGGGTTCAAGTGAGAGTGTTTTTTGATGATTTTATCAGTACCTTAGCGTGACCCAGTTCCTCCGGCTTTTTCGACTTTTTCCAATTCTGCTTTTTTCCCTTTGGTCAGGTCACTATGATAAAAAGATTTATTGTGGGGCAGAACCATATGAAATTCATGCACCCCTTCCATCCGGGCAGTCACGGTGTCTGTCTGCAACTCAAGCACATGCCCCCCTGCCTTTCTGTCTTCCGTAATAAAATGCAGGTGATATCCTGGTACATTGACGTTGCCTGCATATGCAGGACACCGGAAACCGACTAATGTTCCACGGACGTTGCGCAACTCAAATTCCGGTTGATTCTTCAGTGCGTCCACAAGNNTTGGTCAAACCCTGGAAATCCAGGGCAGCTTTCGGATACATTGCATTCACGCCTCGGAAAAAGGTTACTACGGCAAAGGGTGTCTTCATCGCATCCGTGATGCGGTATGCTTTTCCGTCCGCCCAAATCTGGTAGAAAGTACCATCCAGTGCGATCATCTCACCATCAAGGCTATCGAATGTGCCGATACCGAAATCACCGTGCGCCGCCAGCTCACTCACCGTTATATCTGAATCATACACGCCTTCTAAAAGGGCATTCATAGCTGAGTACTGGAATATAGTGTCGCGCTCTTTCGGCGGACCCGCACAGCCCGATATTGTCAGCATCAGCGTCACGCCTGCGATGATACACAGGCGTACAGCAAAGCGGATAACGCGTTCCCGTATTTTCTGAAGCATATTATAGTCCCATCCAGAGGGCCAGGCGGTAGGCAATGATACCGCCGGAATAAGAAATAACCAGCATCAACAGCTGGGATGATAAAAACCATTTCCAGCTTTCCATTTCCCGTTTCATCACAGTTGCAGTCGCAACACAGGGAATGAAAAGCATCAGCATGACCAGGAACGCGAGGGCTGAGGCATTGCTTACAACATTCGGCAGAACCTGGAGCAATCCTTGTTCTCCCACACCATAAAGTACACCAAGGGTCGCTATGGCGTTTTCTTTTGCTAAAATGCTTGTGATCAATGCGGTCATCATTTTCCAATCAAGACCTATCGGATTTCCCACAGGTTCCAGGAACCGTCCAAACCATGCCAACATGCTGGTTCCCACTTCCCCATACGGCAGATACGACAATAACCATACCATCATGGAAACAGCCAAAATGATCGTGCCTGCATTTTTCAGAAAGACGATGGTCCTGGTCCACACGACGCGTCCCATCGTTCTGAAATCAGGTTTATGGTACAAGGGGAGCTCCATGATAAAAGGCATTGGTTCGTCCTTCAGTACGAATTTATTTACGAGCATGCCTATGACGCCTAACACGGCGAGGTTTACCGCCAGGAGCGACCAGGAAATAATCGCGGCCTTCCCCGGAAATAACGCTGCCGTTACAAAAGTAAGAACAGCAAGACGTGATGTGCAGGGAATGAACGGGATCAGAAAAATTGTCAGCAGCCGCTCTCTCTTCGACTCGACAATCCTTGCTCCCATGACCGACGGTACGTTGCAGCCAAAACCAAGGCACATGGGAAGGAAGCTCTTCCCGTGCAGACCAACAATATGCATAAATCTATCCATCACAAAGGCCGCTCTCGCCATATACCCGACATTCTCCAGGAACGCCATGAATGCAAAAAATATCAGCAGAACGGGAAGCAATGTCAAAACGGAGCCCACACCTCCGATAATACCATTAACGAGAATTCCTCTGATCCAGGGGCTAAGAGTGACGATGACTTCTTCTATCCATCTGGCAAACGAACCTGTCATTGCTTCGATGAGCTTCTGCAGGGGAATGCCTAATGTGTATGTCAATATGTAAACACCTGCAAACACTGCCAGGAGGATCGGTATACCAAACGCGGGACGGGTAAGGACATGATCAATTCTGTCGGTCATCACAACCTGCCCCATCCTAAATCTTGCAAGGGCTGCCCTTGTAACGTCTTCAATCCAGTCATACCTGCCACCAACAACTGCGTGATGTGCATCTTCGTGCTTGATGAGAAGATGCTGAACCTTAACCCATAGATCGGCCGGTACGAGCTTCTCTATCATTTTTAAGATTTCCGGATCACCCTCCATGATTTTTGTTGCTATCCATTGAATGGGTAACGGTGGTTGGACGTGATCCTTGATGAGCTCCACGAGATGATCGAATATGTCTCTATGATCCGATGAAACTTCCGGTATCCTGGGTTTATACTGCACTTCTCCTCTTGCAAAGGCTACAATCGTGGACACAAGTTCCTTAATTCCCTTGTTTTTGTTGGCAACCATCTGCACGACCGGTACCCCGAGAGAATGCTGGAGCTTCTTTGCATCAATGTGGATTCCTTGATTCTCCGCAATATCAATCATATTTAAGGCCAGAACAATGGGGGGACCTAAAAGCAGCAACTCAGCCAGGAGATAGAGGCTTCTCTCGAGTGTTGCAGCACTCACAAGGAGCACAATAATATCAGGACATACACTGATGATGAAATCCCTTGCGACTCTTTCTTCTTCCGAGAAGGCGGTAAGACTGTATGTGCCGGGAAGGTCTATGATCTGCATTTCAATATCATCCGCGACATGAGCTCCTTCTTTTTTTTCCACTGTTTTGCCCGGCCAATTGCCGACATGTTGGGATAATCCAGTGAGAATGTTAAATACTGTTGATTTCCCTACATTAGGCTGTCCTGCAAGGGCAACAAGGAGCTTTTTGCCAGCCTTCAACCGTTCGGCTTCATCGTTAGACGACGAAATTTTGTGTACCAGTATTTTTGCTGCCTCGCCGCTTCCAAGCGCTACCCTTGTGTCGGCAACTTGAACGATCATCAATCCCCCGCTTTTGCGCAGGACTTTAAGCTTTGTGTTATACACAATCCCCATACCTGCGAGCCTGCTCGCCAGGACCTTGCCTCCGGATATGCTTTGGATAATTCCTGCTTCACCGACTTCCATCGATGTAACTGGTCTTAGTTCTTTACTCATGTGCCGCGTTCACTGTATATTGAAATCAACTTTATGAAATTCGGGGCACTCCCCGGACTCACTTCCCGCAATCAGCTTCATTACCTTATATCTGAGATCCTTCGACTCTTTTCTCGCATCCAGGGTCGATGTAACTGCATCCGCATTTCTGCAGCTTCGCTCTGAAAAAGGGTAACTTTCACTGAAATCAACGTGCACGCTTATATCATGAAATCATGCTGGAAAATACACAAAAATAAGGTCATTCTCCTGAATAGATGAATAATACGATGTGCAGGCAACGCATTGTGCGCCGTGCGTATTTGCCATTGTTGCTTTCTTATAATGAAGGCAAATGAAATATATGATGTATTGGACGCATGAAATAGAGTATGATACGAAACTGAGAAAACCAAAATGATAGGAGTGAGTTCCATGAAATCATTTCGATCAATAGTGTTTTTTATTTTTTTCACATATTTAGCATTGCTGGGAGTGGACCCGGCACATGCAGAGGCAGGGGAAGTAAATTGGGTTTTTATGGGTTTTACAAAATATAGAGATGCCCTCTATATAGAGCAGAACAGCATCTACTATCCATCTCATACTCATACTATTGCGGGTGTATGGTCATTGGTAGCCCCGTCTAAAAAAAGCAAATA